>JBAIYC010000079.1:0-3075 GCA_037916085.1 Nitrospirota bacterium
GCGTTCGCCAGCGCCCGTTCCTGCGCAAGGCTCGGGGCGCAGATGTCATCGCGCATCACGTTCTTGATGTCCAGCACATGCGACGTGGGCTCGATGCCCTTCGTATCCAGCTCGTTCAGCTTCTCCACGTAGGTGAGGATGTTCGAGAGCTGGTCCGTGAGCTTCTCCTTCTCCTGCTCGGAAAGTTCCAGCCTCGCAAGCTTCGCTACGTGTTCCACTTCCTGTCTCGAGATCTTCATGAACAAACCCCTTAGAATCTTTGACACAGATTAACGCGGATACGAGCTATGATACGTGCGGATCACATCATGCCTCTTCATAGCAGTTATCCGCCTTTATCCGTGTCAAAAAAGATTATATGACTTCTAAATTTGCGTATTTCACTGAGAGCGTCTTCACCCCGTGGCCGGGAAAGCTCACGCTGATCTTCAGGTCATCGCCCGCCCCCTCGGAGCGTTGCACCGTGCCGATGCCGAACTTGGCATGCTTCACCACAGCGCCGTTGTAGTAAGGGGTCTTCGCCTTCGGAGCTGCAGGTTCTTTCGCCGGCGTCTCGCGCACCACGCGAAGGTCATCGGTCCAACGGGATTTCCCGCCCTGAGACGATGAGTCGGCGTCCTCCCAGCTCACATAGCGCCTGCCGGCGTCCGACTTGTACGATACGGCCCCTTCACGCTCCATGAGCTCCGCCGGGACCTCTTCGACGAAGCGCGACACGAGGTTCGCCTGGGGATAGCCGTAGAGCCTCCGTTCCGATGCGTGCGTCAGGATGAGCCGCTCCTTGGCTCGCGTCATGCCGACATAGCAGAGCCGCCGCTCCTCCTCCAGCTCCTCATCGCTCTCGGCAGAACGGGAATGGGGAAAGAGCCCTTCCTCCATGCCCGCCATGAAGACCACAGGGAACTCGAGGCCCTTGGCGTTGTGCAGGGTCATGAGCGTCACGCTGTTCGCGGTGTTCTTCTTGCCATCGCCCGCCGACTGCTGTTCCATGTCGGTGATGAGCGCCACCTGATCCAGGAAGCCTGCAAGCGTCGCCTCGCGGTTCTGCTCTTGATAGTCCTCCGTGGCCGTCAGCAGTTCGTTCAGGTTCTCGAGCCGCACCCGCGCTTCGATGGTCCGCTCCTCTTCGAGGGCCCGCTGGTATCCGCTGTCCTGGATCACCTTGCGGGCAAGGTCCGTGAGCAGGATATCGGAAAGCTCCTCGCGCATCCGTTCCATGAAGGAGGTGAAGTCGCGAAGTTTCTTCGCTGCCGCCGACGACACGTCGGCGTCCCCCGGGTCGAGAGCCGCGGCGTAGAGCGACGTCCCCCTCCGTTCGGCAGACCGCTCCAATTTCTCGATGGTCGTATCGCCGATGCCCCGCGCAGGAACGTTGATGATCCGCCGGAGGCTCACGGCGTCCGCGGGATTATGCAGCACCCGAAGGTAGGCGATGATGTCCTTGATCTCCTTGCGGTCATAGAACCGGAGTCCCCCGAATATCCGGTAGGGGATGCCCCGCTGCCGCAGTGCATCTTCCAAAGCGCGCGACTGGGCGTTGGTGCGGTACAGGATGGCAAGCTCGCTGAGCGCCTTGCCGTCCTCGACGAAGGCGTTGATGCGCCCGCAGATGAACCGCGCTTCGTCCTTCTCGTCCACGGCAGTGTAGCAGAGGATCTTCTCGCCGCCCTGCCGCTCGGTCCAGAGGGTCTTGTCCTTCCTGCCGAGATTCCGTTTCACCACCGCGCCTGCCGCGCCCAGGATGTTTTCCGTGGAGCGGTAGTTCTGCTCCAGCTTGATGATGACCGTGTCCGGGTAGTCCTTCTCGAAGTTCAGGATGTTCGTGATGTCTGCGCCCCGGAACTTGTAGATGCTCTGGTCGTCGTCGCCCACCACGCAGAGGTTCTGGTGCTTCGCCGTGAGCAGCCGCACCAGCCGGTACTGGGCGCGGTTCGTGTCCTGGTACTCGTCGATCAGGATGTGCTTGAAGAGCTGCTGATAGTATGCCGCAACGTCCGGATGCTGCTCGAAGAGCCGCACCGTGAGCATCAGGAGGTCGTCAAAGTCGACGCCGTTCGCTTCCCTGAGCCGATGATCATAGAGGCTGTACGTGCGGGACACAGCCTCGTCGAACCCGAACCCGCCGGACGACTTCTCGAACTGCGCCGCGTCCTGGAGGTTGTTCTTGAGGCTGCTGATCCGACCGATCACCGCACGCGGCTGATACTGTTTGTCGTCGATCCCCAGGTCCTGCATGCAGGTCTTGATGAGCGACGACCGGTCAGTCTCGTCGTAGATGACGAACTGCCGTTTGTACCCCAGGCGATCGATGTAGCTTCGCAGGATCCTCACGCAGGAGGAGTGGAACGTGCTGATCCAGAGGCCCGTGAGCGGCATCTTGAGCAGCCGCTCGACGCGCTCCCGCATCTCGTTCGCCGCCTTGTTCGTGAAGGTGACGGCAAGGATGTTCCCGGGGTGGACGTTCCGCTCCCGGATCAGGTGCGCGATCCGGAAGGTGATCACCCGCGTCTTGCCGCTCCCCGCTCCTGCAAGGATCAGGAGCGGCCCGCCGCCGTGCAGCACCGCTTCCTGCTGGGGCGGATTCAGGTCGTTGAGATAATCCATGTAATTCAGAAGTAAGAAGGAAGATGAAAGAAGCAAGAGAAAATATAGCGGATGTCTTTCCTCTTTCTTCTTTCTTCTCCCGGTCTGATTCTACTCCACTGTCACGCTCTTTGCCAGGTTCCGGGGCTGATCGACATCGGCGCCGCGCAGCACGGCGATGTGGTAGGCCAGAAGCTGAAGCGGGATGGACATGACGATCGGCATGAGCAGAGGATTCGTGGCCGGTACCGGAATGACCTGGTCGGCCAGCTTCCTGATCTCCTGGTCCTGTTCGTCCGCAAGGGCGATCACGATGCCGCTCCGTGCCTTCACTTCCTGGATGTTCCCCAGGATCTTCTCGTACACGCTGTTCTTCCCGGCAAGAACCACGACCGGCATGTTCTCGTCGATCAGCGCGATCGGCCCGTGCTTCATCTCCCCCGCCGGATACCCCTCGGCGTGGATGTAGGAGATCTCTTTCAGCTTGAGCGC
>JBAIYC010000080.1:0-8920 GCA_037916085.1 Nitrospirota bacterium
CTCCAGCACAAGCACACGCTTGCTCGAAAGCCCTGCATGGACCTCGGGGATGCAGAGGATATCGCTGTCCTTGAAGTTGTTCCGGAGCTGCGCCGCACTGGCCCCCTCGATGAAGAAGTCGAGCTCCTTATTGATCGTGCGCCGGAACTCCTCCACGATGCCGGGCACATTGAAGGCCCTCAGTTCAGGGACATGGGAATCGATGAGCTGGGCGATGCCGCGCAGAATGCTGATGTCCCGTGCGATGTTTTCTTCGATGTGCGGCCGCTGGACCTTGACCATCACCTCCCGGCCGTCGGGAAGCGTGGCACGATGGACCTGGGCGATGGACGCTGCGGCGATCGGCGAAGGATCGAATGAGGTGAACAGCGAATCGAGCGAGGCTGCGAGGTCTTTCTCGATGATCTCCCTGGCCTCGACGAACGGGAACGGCGTGACGGAATCAGTGAGCCGGGCAAGTTCCCTTGCGTAATCCAGCGGCAGGAGATCGGGACGGCAGGCAAGGACCTGGCCCAGCTTGATGAACGTCGGGCCAAGTTCCTCGAACATGCTCCGCAGGCGCTCGGGCGCGCTCAGACGCTGGTACGGCGGCGGCTTGCGGAACGATAACAGGCGCCTTCCCACCGTCAGAGCGCGATGAAGCCCTGTCTGCTCGATCAGCTGGCCGAACCCGTGACGGGACGCCACCAGCAGGATATGACGCACACGGGGGATGTCTCGGTAGTGTCTTCTCCAGAATCCGAAGAAGGACATAACTGTTCACGGTGGGAGCGGTTATTCCTCGGACGCACCGCCCTCAAGCTTCTTCAGGCGGCCGTTCAAGGCCTGAATCTTCTTTTCCAGTTTTTCGATGTCCTCGCGGCTCGGGATGTTGAGCTTCTCCAGGATGTTGCCGACCGTGTCCTTCACGCGTTTGTCGAACTCCTTGGTCCTTTCTTCGGTCTTGGTGGTCCATTCCTTCACGAGCGTGGAAGCCTCGCTTTTCGAAAGCTCGCCGGCCTTCACCAGCTCCTCGACGAACTCCCTGGCCTTTTCCTGCGCTCCCAGACCCACCAGCATGGCCTTCTTGATCACTTCTGCGATCACCATGGCACCCTCCTTGAGAATGTTGGAAGAACGGCAGATGTTCTGCCGCAGTTTTCTGGTTTCATTATATCATAGAACCGCTCACAGCAAGGGGAGGCACACAATCTTCGGCTCCTACTCCTAGCGCACCCCCGCTGAAGACCGAACAGCCCCCTCCTCACTTGCCAAGCGAGGCTGGGCGGGGTGGATCATCTTCCGTTGCGGGAGCCTGAAAAGAAAAAGCAGCCGCACCTTGAGAGGCACGGCCGCCTTGATGGGCCGGGATAGGGCTATATCTTTTCGACCGCTCCGTAGAGCGCCTCGAGGGCTGCATCCAGCTTCGACGCGTCCTTGCCGCCCGCCTGGGCAAGATCGGGCTTGCCTCCGCCCGTGCCGCCAAGGACCGCCGCCATTACCTTGATGAGATTGCCGGCGTGGTACTTCGGCACGAGGTCCTTCGAGACCATGACGATGAGGCTCACCTTGTCGTCCTTGGCCGTGCCGAGGGCAAGGATGCCGCTCTTGATATTGTCCCGCAGCTTGTCGCCGAAGTCCCGGAGGTCCTTCTGGTCCATGTTGTCAACGCGCCGTGCGAGCACCCGAACGCCGTTGATCATTCTGGCACCTTCGACCATGACCCCTGCCGCAGAGGACTGCATCTTGTGCTTCAGCCGCTCCAGCTCTTTCTCCGTGTCCCGGAGCTGGCCCATCAGTTTGCCGACACGGCCCACCACATCGGGGTCCGACGCCTTCAGAAGCTGTCCGATCTCGCGAAGGTCCTGCTCCTCCTTCCGGACGGCCTGGTAGGCGCGCCGCCCCGCCAGGATCTCGAGCCGCCGGACCCCGGCGGCAATGCCGGACTCGGACACGATCTTGAAGAGTCCGATATCGCCGGAGGCCTGCGCGTGCGTGCCGCCGCAAAGCTCCTTGCTGACATCCTTAACGGTCACGACCCGCACCTTGTCGCCGTACTTCTCGTCGAAGAGCGCCATCGCGCCGGAGGCTATCGCCTGATCGATGTCCATCTCCGCGACCTCGACGGGATGGTTCTCGATGATCCGCTCGTTCACAAGCTCCTCGATGCGCTCCTTCTCGCGCTCCGAGAGCGCAGTGTAGTGCGTGAAGTCGAACCGGCACCGGTCCGGAGCCACAAGCGAGCCCGCCTGCTTCACATGCTCGCCCAGCACCGACCGGAGCGTGGCGTGCAGGATATGCGTTGCCGTGTGATGGCGGACCGTGTCCATCCGCTCCTCGGCCTCGACCTTTACCAGCACCGCATCGCCGACCTTGAAGCTTCCCTTCTTCACCTTCCCCTTATGGACGACGAGGCCTTCAACCGGCTTCACCGTGTCGGCGATGGCAAACTTCGTCGCCTCACCAAGCATCTCCCCCTTGTCCCCTACCTGGCCGCCGGATTCCGCATAGCACGGCGTCTGGTCGAGGACGATCTCTGCGTCATCTCCTTCCTTCACCTCGGATACATTCTTGTCGCCCTTGATGATGGCGGTTATCGCAGCCGTCCCTTCAATGACATCGTATCCGGTGAAGATCGTCCTCTTGACGCTCGATGCTACCTCCTTGTACACCGGCTTGATCTTCTCCTCGCCGGACCCGGCCCAGGCAGCCCGCGCCTTCTCGCGCTGCTCCTGCATGGCCTTGCGGTAGCCTTCTTCGTCCAGCTCGAGATGCATATCACGAGCCATGTCGGCCACGAGGTCGAGCGGGAACCCGAAGGTGTCGTAGAGCTTGAACAGGACATCGCCCGGGATCATCGCCTTCTTTTCGGATTTCAGCTTCGCCACGGTCTCATTCAAGAGCGCCATGCCGGAATCGAGCGTCTGGCCGAATCTCTCCTCTTCGAGCATCACCACCTTGGCAACGTGCTCGCGCGAATCTGCAAGATCGGGATAGGCCTCGCGCATGGCATCCACCACGGCTCCGGTCAGCCTGTAGAGGAATGGCTTGTTAATGCCGATGAGCCTCCCGTAGCGGCTCGCCCGGCGGATGATCCTCCGGAGCACGTAGCCCCGGCCCTCGTTGGACGGAAGCACGCCATCGTTGATCAGGAAGGTCACGGCACGGAGATGGTCGGCGCAGACCTGATAGGAGATGTCGGTCTGCTCGTCCTTGTGATACGGGACACCGGCGCTCGCAGCGATCTCCTTGATGATGCTTTGAAACAGGTCGGTCTCGAAATTGGTCTTGACCTTCTGAACAACGGAGGAGAGCCGTTCCAGCCCCATGCCTGTGTCGATGGACGGCTTTGGGAGCGGCGTGAGCTTTCCGGTCGCGTCCCGGTTGTACTGCATGAAGACCAGGTTCCATATCTCGAGGTAGCGGTCGCAGTCGCAGCCAACGGCGCAGCCAGGCTTGCCGCAGGAGATCTCCGCTCCCTGGTCGATAATGATCTCGGAGCAGGGCCCGCAAGGGCCGGTATCGCCCATGGCCCAGAAGTTGTCCTTCTCTCCCAGCCGCACGATGCGGTCGGGCGCGACGCCCGCCACCTTCTGCCAGAGCTCAAAGGCCTCGTCGTCGTCCTTGT
Source organism: Nitrospirota bacterium (assembly GCA_037916085.1). Taxonomy (GTDB): domain Bacteria; phylum Nitrospirota; class UBA9217; order UBA9217; family UBA9217; genus JAKAHZ01. The sequence continues at coordinate 3,608 of JBAIYC010000080.1, forward strand.
AGATCGTTACCCAGAGCTTCTCCTTTGGAAGTTTCACCTTCTCGGTCAGGAACTCCCAGGCGAATGCGATGGCGTCCTTCTTGAAATAATCGCCGAACGAGAAGTTCCCGAGCATCTCGAAGAAGGTGTGGTGACGGGCCGTGTGGCCCACGTTCTCAAGGTCGTTGTGCTTGCCGCCTGCGCGCACGCACTTCTGCGAGGTCGTAGCCCGCTTGTAGTCCCGCGTTTCCTCGCCGAGGAACAGGCCCTTGAACTGGACCATGCCCGCGTTCGTGAAGAGGAGCGTGGGGTCGTTCTTGGGCACGAGCGACGAGCTGGGCACGACCTTGTGGCCGCGTTCGGCAAAGTAGTCGAGGAAAAGCTTGCGAAGTTCAGAGGCTTTCAAAAGAGGCTCCTTTTCCTTAGTTCTTAGTAGCCGCGGGCTTTAGCCCGCGATGGACAACTACGCAAATCCGATAGGACGCGCAGCCTGAAGGCTGCGGCTACCAGATCGATACGTTGCCCTTGATCACAGCACAGGGAAAATAGCAGAAAAACAGGAAGAATTCAACAGATTAGTGCTGATGGTGCTTCAAAGATCCAAGTCTTTTTCGCCCATGTATGGACTATTTGCCTTGCCACCATGTTAGCATGAGAACAACACAAGTAATTATCAAGGCTGCAGCAATTTCAAAAGCAATATTCTTACGTCGTGACCAAGTTCCGCCAGGGATTCTTTCGTAGCGTTCTCGAACCAGTCCGAGATACCGTCCATTCATAAACATGGGAGGAATCATTATATACGCTACGGTGATCATAAGAACAACCAGCAAGCCGACATTCATTATCATGCGCTGTTTCCTCCGTTTGGTCTTCAGAGTGCTCGTAGGTTGGGTTAAGCGCAGCGCAACCCAACGGCATTTGTCGGGTTTCTCTCGGCTCTACCCACCTAAACGCTATTTCTTCTTTAATAGCCTCCTCGCCACATCTGCGTACACCTCGAAATCCGCCCGTTTGCAAATTCCCACGACCTCTACGATAGCCTCGTCCTCGATGATGCGGTAGACGATGCGTATGGATTTGTTCGCGGCGTAGAGTTTGTAATAGCCGGTCAAGTCGAATCCTGCCCGGTTGCCGAGAGGCTGGCCGAGGTGGGGAGCCTCTTCGAGCTTCTTAAGCTGCTTGGCAACTTGTTTCTTCATCGAGCCGTGAAGCCCCCGGAAGTCGTCCGCCGCCTCCGCGGTAAGGACGACCTTATACCGCAACGCCTTCCTCCTTCAGGAGCTTGTCAAGGGAGATGCGCTTACCGCCGCTCTTCTTACGCTTCGTGATAAGATCGTAGATCTCCAGATGCTCTACAAAATCGACCACGTCTGCCATATACTCGTAATCCTCGACCGGCAGGATGACCGCTGTTATTTCGTTGTTCCTGACGACAGCCGCCTTTTCCTTCCTGTGTTCGGAAAGATCCGCCACAACCTTGCCGAAGTTCTTGGCCACGGTGGTTGCGCTCACCATCTCATCACGTTTGAACGCCGTTTTCATGCCGCCTCCTGAATCCGTAATATCGTACGGACTATTATGCCGCTAATTATATGTCTAAGCAAGCTCCTGATACATCTCCACCAGCCGCTTGTTGACCTCGATCGCGGCGACGGCGCCTTCGCCTGCGGCGATCACGACCTGATCATTCCCCGTGTTGAGCGGCCCGACGATGAAGAGGCCGCTCATCGACGATTCGTAGTAGTTGTTCACAACGTACTTGAAACCGGCCGCTTCCTTCTTGAGCGCAAGACCTTCGAGGAATGCATCGTTCAGCTTGTAGCCGAAGTTGCACATGATCACCTCGCAGGGGATGCGAGTGCCGTCCTTCAGTTCCACGGCCTCGGGCCGCTCCCCGCCGACGACCTTGACCGGTGTCCCCTTGACAAGCGGGATCCCTTCTTGTTCAAGCTCTTCCTTTACGTCCGGCGGCGGATCGTAGTGGATAAGGTTCAGCGTGATGTCCTTCGTGAACATCTGGCGCATACCGAAGGCGAGCCGCACGGTGTTGATCGAATTCCCGATTACGAGCAGTTTCTTTCCCGTCGTATGGTAGCCGTCGCAGTCAACACAGGTGAAAAGGCTTTTGCCCAAGTACTGATGCAGGTCCGTGATGGGAGGATAATTGTCAACCACGCCCGAGGAGACGATGACGAAGCGACTGACGTATCTTCCGCCCTCCTGCGTTTCGACCTCGAACCCGTCCTTCTTCAGGACCTTGCTAACCGTCCCGCGAAGGACCTCGACATGAAAGCTTCGTGCCTGCTCCAGCCCACGCTCGATGATCTCGATGCCCGATATTTCCTTCCGGGTCAGGAAGTTCTCGATGGACTTTGCGTGGGCCGTCCGTCCGCCTGTCCGGTCGATGAGAAGCACCTTCCGGTTGAACCTGCCGAGATAGATGGCGGCCTGAAGCCCCCCGGGACCGGCGCCTATGATGATGCAGTCGTAAGTCATTATACTTGCCCTCTACAAACTCCTCGAAAGCTGCCGGGCCAGTCATTGCGAGGAGCGCTTTTCGCGACGCGGCAATCTCGTAGTGCTTGATATTCATAACTACGAGTTTGCTTCGCTCCGCTCGCAAAGACACAAAAAGACTTTTTTAGTGATCCGCTAAGTTGTCGTCCTAATGATGCCTCTGATGATCTCGGAGGAAAATCCTTTCCGTTCAAGGAAACCGGCCAGCCGCCGCTTTCGCACCTCCGGCTCGAACCGGGACAGGGTTTTGAGCTTCTTGGCAGCTTCCTTCCGGGCCACATCAAGCTCCGATGACTCCTCGAAGATCCCCTGCAGCGCCTCGCGGATAGCGTCGCGGCCGACGCCTCTCTGCCGAAGTTCCTGTTCGATGCGCATACGGCCAAAGCCGCGAGACCTGACACGGCTCGCCGCCCACTGTCGCGCGAACTGTTCGTCGTTCAGGTACCCGAGCCGAAGCAGATGGTCAATGACAGCCGAGACGATTTCGGTTGGGAACTGCCGGCCCTGAAGCTTCTTCTCGACCTCCGCGCGGCTGCGGGGGCGGATGGTGAGGTACCGGTAAGCGATGTTCCTGGCGCGCTTGACTTCCTTTTCGTCAGAAACAGCAAGGGGCGCAGCACGCTGCGCCCCTGCGGTTGATTCGTCCGTCCCGTCACCTTTTGCCATGCACTTCCCTTGCCCCTACTGGCCGAACCGGTCGATCTTGAAATCGCTGTCGTTCGACCCGCCGGTGTACTCTTTAGCTTCCTTCTCCTTGGGTGCCGGGCGAGCTGGAGCCGCAGCTGCCGGTTTCGCGCCGCCGATGGTCCCCCTGACGGCCCCGCCGGACTTCCGCTTCTCTTCGTCCTCCATGGCAATATCGCTGGTGGACTGGATGCCCTTGACCTTGAGCGCGAAATCGTCGGGATTGCTCGCGCTCATCAGAGCCTCCTCATAGGTGATGAGACCTTTCTTGTAATGGCCGAGCAGCGACTGGTCGAAGGTCTGCATCCCGTAATGGACCATGCCGGAGGCGATGATGCCGGGGATCATGCGCGTCTTGTTATCGTCGATGATGGCTTCGCGAATGGAGAGCGTGCCGAGCATGACCTCGACTGCGGGCACACGTCCCTTGCCGTCGGCGCGCGCAACGAGCCGCTGGGAGATAATGCCCTTGATCACCGACGCCAGCTGCATCCGCACCTGCTTCTGCTGATAGGGCGGGAACACGGTGATGATGCGGTTGATCGTTTCGGTCGTGTCCAGGGTATGCAAGGTGGAAAGGACCAGGTGGCCTGTCTCGGCCGCCGTGAGCGCAGTTGAGATGGTCTCGAAGTCGCGCATCTCGCCGACGAGGATCACATCGGGGTCCTGACGGAGGGCGCTCCGCAATGCGTCGCCGAAGGTCTGGGTGTCAGAGCCGATCTCGCGCTGGTTCACGATGCTCTTCTTGTCGCGGTGGAGGAACTCGATGGGGTCCTCGATGGTCACGATGTTGGACGTCCGGGAGGTGTTGATGTAGTCGATCATTGCGGCCAGCGTCGTGGACTTGCCGCTTCCCGTCGTTCCCGTGACGAGAATCAGTCCGCGTTGTTCCTGCGCCACCTTCATCAGGACCGGCGGGAGGAGGAGTTCCTCGAAGTTCAGGATTTTTGCCGGCACCATGCGGAAGACCATGCCGATACTGCCCCGCTGCTTGAACACGTTCACGCGGAAGCGCCCCAGGCCCGGCACGGCGTATGCCATGTCCAGTTCGTTCCGTTCGTTGAAGCGCGCCTTCTGGGCCGGGTTCATGATGCTTGCCGCCAGGTTCAACGTGTCTTCCTGCATGAGACGTTTTTCGGTCTCGAGGGGTGTGAGCCTCCCGTCGATCCGCAGGATCGGGGGGACGCCGACCTTGATATGCAGGTCCGACGCCTTCTTTTCGAATGTCATCTTGAGTAGATCGTTCAATGCCATGAAATCCTCCTCCGTCCCGCAGCACGGCCGGGAGCCGGGTCGTCAGGAACGCAGGGGTTATTATACACGATATTCACTTCAACTTCGAGGGAAAGATGCGCTTTTTGACCGCCGCGGTCACCTCGCCCGTGCCGCCTTCGCCGGTTTCTCCTTCTCGCCGTGCGTTTCCTTCTCCTTCGCTTCCTTTGCCGGCTCGGCGTCCGTCACGGGAGCTGCCGCCAGCGGCTTCAGGCCGTAGGACTCCCGGATCTTCGCCTCGATCTCGGCCGCCATTTCCGGATGTTCATGGAGGAAGGTCTTCACGTTCTCCCTGCCCTGGCCGATGCGCGTCCCGTCGTAGGAGAACCAGGCGCCGCTCTTCTCGATGATGTTCTTCTCCACGCCGATGTCGATGACCTCGCCAAGCTTGGAGATGCCCTCGTTGAACATGATGTCGAACTCGGCGGACCGGAAGGGCGGCGCGATCTTGTTCTTCACCACCTTCACGCGGACCCGGCCGCCCGTCACCTCCTCGCCCTCCTTGACGGCAGAGATCTTCCGGATATCGAGCCGGACCGAAGCGTAGAACTTGAGCGCATTGCCGCCGGTGGTCGTCTCGGGGTTGCCGAACATCACCCCGATCTTCATGCGGATCTGGTTGATGAAGATGAGCGTCGTGTTGGATTTGCTGATGGCGCCCGTGAGCTTGCGGAGCGCCTGGCTCATGAGCCGTGCCTGAAGCCCCATGTGGGCGTCGCCCATCTCGCCCTCGATCTCGGCGCGCGGCGTGAGCGCAGCCACGGAATCCACGACGATGACATCGATGGCGCCGCTTCGCACAAGCGTCTCGGTGATCTCGAGCGCCTGCTCGCCCGTATCCGGCTGCGAGATGAGCAG
>JBAIYC010000081.1:0-34832 GCA_037916085.1 Nitrospirota bacterium
GTCTTCGGAGTGTTGCCGAGCTTTGTCCCCATCGAAGACCTGTCAAAGCATTGGGGCAAGAAAGTGCATCAGTTCAACCATGATCTCCATGCGCCGACCGGCTGGGGGTGGTTGTCGCTCATCAGCAAGGGCGACTATCTGAACTTTGTCGGCATCGCCATGCTGGCCGGTTTGACGATCGTCTGCTATCTCGCGATCCTTCCGTCGCTGCTCAGGAAAAAGGACATGCCCTACGTGATCATCGGGATCGTCGAGGTCCTCGTGCTCACCCTGGCTGCAAGCGGCATCCTGAGGGGTGGGGGACACTAGGACAGCGTACCAACAGCACCGGATCGATGCTCTTCTACGGGCGGCCGAAAAGCCGCCCGTTTCCTTTTCTTGTGTTCGCATACCGTTGCATTCTTCATCGCAAAGGTCCTTTGGGCACATTTTTTCTTGACCTTGGGCGGCGGGAAGGAGTATACATTCTGTCGTTTGCATTTCTATCCTACGTAGCAAGGAACTTGACCATGCCTGAATCGAAGCTCGAACCAAAGCTGCTTACCGTGATCCGCGAGGGCTATTCCGGGGAAATATTCTTTAAGGACCTCACCGCCGGCATCATCGTCGGTATCGTTGCGCTCCCTCTTGCCATCGCCTTCGCGATCGCGTCGGGTGTGACTCCCGAGCAGGGTCTCTACACGGCCATCGTTGCGGGGGTCCTTATCTCTCTCTTGAGCGGGAGCAGGGTGCAGATCGGCGGACCCACCGGCGCATTCATCGTCATCATCTACGGCATTGTGCAGAAGTACGGCTACGACGGCCTTGTGGTGGCGACCATCCTGTCCGGGATCCTGCTCATCATCATGGGCGTGGCCAAGATGGGATCGGTGATCAAGTACATTCCCTATCCGGTCACCGTGGGATTCACTGCGGGCATCGCGCTTATCATCGCGACAGGACAGATCCGCGACTTCCTCGGTCTGCAGATGGACAAGGTCCCCGCCGAGTTCGTGGAGAAGGTCGAAGCGTTCGTGGAGCATGCCGGAACAATCAGCCCGACAGCGGCGGCAATCGGCATTCTGACCCTCGTGATCGTGGTGCTGTGGCCGCGGGTGACCCGCCGCATACCGGGTTCGCTCGTAGCGATCATCGTGACGACGGCGATCGTCTCGATCTTTAAATTGCCGGTCGAGACCATCGGAAGCAGGTTCGGCGCCGTTTCGAGCACGCCGCCGACTCTGCATATGCCACACATAGACTGGTCGAAGATCCGGTACATGATCTCGCCGGCCATATCGATCGCGCTGCTTGCCGGCATCGAATCGTTGCTCTCGGCTGTGGTCGCGGACGGTATGACTGGCCGCAGACATCGATCGAACATGGAACTGGTGGCTCAAGGTGTTGCGAATGTCGCATCGCCGTTCTTTGGCGGGATTCCTGCAACGGGGGCCATCGCCCGGACGGCCACGAACATCAAGAACGGGGCGCTCACGCCGGTCGCGGGGATCATTCATGCGGTCGTGCTCCTGCTCATCATGCTCTTCTTCGGCAAATGGGCTGCACTCATTCCCATGGCGACGCTCGCCGGCATCCTGATCGTTGTTTCCTACAACATGAGCGAGTACCACCTGTTCATCAAGATGTTCAAGAGCCCGAAAAGCGACATCGCGGTACTGATCGCGACGTTCCTGCTGACCGTGCTCGTCGACCTCACCGTAGCCATCCAGGCCGGAATCGTCCTGGCTGCGCTCCTCTTCATGAAGCGCATGGCGGATGTGACGCAGGTGGGCTATATCACGTCCATGATGGAGGACGAGGAGGACACGTCTGACCAGGATCCAAACGCCATCAAACGTTTCACGGTGCCGAAGGGTGTCGAGGTCTTCGAGGTCAACGGGCCCTTCTTCTTCGGTGCGGCCGACCGCTTCAAGCATGTGCTCTCGCTCATCGTGCAGAAGCCGAAAGTGCTGGTCCTCAGGATGCGGCCGGTGCTGTCGATGGATGCCACGGCCCTGCGTGCGCTCGAAGATGTCTATGAACAGACCCGGAAGGACGGAGCGGTCCTCATCCTGGCGGGCGTTCATACGCAGCCCATGATCACCATGGACAAGGCTGGCTTCTTGGACAAGATCGGCGTGGACAATGTGTTCGAGAACGTTTGTGACGCGCTCAGAAGGGCCAGGGAGATCGTGGGTGCCAAGCCGGTGCTTCGAGAATCGCAGATCCAGGAAGTCGGCTGGGAACAGGCAGACCGGTAGCGGGGCGCTTACCGGAAGGAGGGCACCGAAGACGGATTTTTCCTTGACTCACGCAAGCTCCTTGTAGTACATTTGGTCCATTGATCCCGAAAACGTTGCGGCAACATGCAACGGTCGCGATATTTGAAAAGATGGGCCTACTGAGCATGGACGTTTCAAGTAAACTCTATTCGTCTTCAGCCATTTCGAGGATCCACATCAAGCACCATTCACGGGTCAAGGTTCTCTTCCCGGTCCCTGATGCAGGGGAGGGAAGAGAATGACAATCTCGCCGCTGCACATAGTCTCACTGTCATTCTTTGTCCTGTTCGCACTTCTCCTGATAACCCCGCTTCTCCGCCTGAACCAGAAACTCCTCGTAACGACCGGCTTTTCGCTCTTGGCCCTTGCTTCCCTTGGCGCGGTAATCGGGGGTGCGCTTGCGGTCGCCACGGGGACTGTCGAGACGTTTGTTCTCTCCGCAGGGCTTCCCGATCTGCCGTTCCATTTGCGGCTCGATCTCCTGTCCGGCTACTTTCTCGTCGTTGTCGGCCTCCTCGCCTTTTTCGTTTCTATCTATTCTATCGGCTACGTCCGGGGCTTCCTGGGACACCGGCCGGTAACAAGCCTGGTCGTATTCTATACGCTCTTTCTGGCGGGCATGCTCCTGGTGATCCTCGCTGACGATGCCTTCTTCTTTCTCATCGCTTGGGAGATGATGGCGGCTTCATCCTATTTTCTGGTGATGTTCGAAGATGAACGCATCGAGAACCGAAGGGCCGCTTTTCTGTACCTGGTGGTGGCTCACGTCGGCGCCATTGCCATCCTCCTGTCCTTCGGCGTCATGGCCGGCCTTGCCACGGGGTTCACAGGGTTCCAGAGCTATACCTTTGACGCGATGCGCGAGACGGAACTGCCGGCGGGGCTGGCGACCTTGGCTTTCCTCCTCGCGTTCTTCGGGTTCGCGGCAAAGGCGGGCGTGATCCCGCTCCATATCTGGCTGCCCGAGGCCCACCCTGTCGCTCCGTCGAACATATCCGCGCTCATGAGCGGCGTTATGCTCAAGACGGCGATCTACGGTATCGTCCGCGTCGTCTTCGACCTGATCGGGGACTTTCCCTGGTGGTGGGGAGCCCTTGTGCTCGTCTTCGGCCTTGTATCGGCGGTCATGGGCGTTCTTTACGCTCTCATGCAGCATGATCTCAAGCGGCTCCTTGCCTATCATTCCGTGGAGAATATCGGCATCATCCTGATCGGCATCGGGCTGTCCATGATCTTCCTGTCCTTCAACATGCAACTGCTAGCCGCGCTGGCCCTGATCGCGGGTCTCTATCACACGCTGAACCACGCGATGTTCAAGGGCCTGCTCTTCATGGGGGCAGGGGCAGTGCTCCATGCGACGCATGAGCGGAACATGGAGGAAATGGGCGGACTGATCCGCTTCATGCCCTGGACGTCTGTGCTGTTCCTCGTTGGTTGCATCTCGATCTCAGCGCTACCGCCCTTCAATGGTTTCGTCTCGGAATGGCTGACATACCAGGCGTTCCTGCTCTCGCCCTCGCTTCCCAGCCCGCTGCTGAACCTGCTCATCCCGCTCGGCGCGGCGCTCCTGGCGCTGACGAGCGCTCTTGCCGCGGCCTGCTTCGTAAAGGCCTTCGGCGTTACCTTCCTGGGCCATCAGCGGGGCCACCGGCATGGGCAGGTGCGGGAGGCAGGTTGGTCCATGCGCATCGGCATGTTGCTCGCTGCGCTCACCTGCCTGGGGCTCGGCGTCCTCCCGACGCTCATGATACGCTGGATGGACCCTCTCGCCGAGGACCTGGTCGGAGGGTCGATCGGATCATCGGCGTCGGGGCTCGGATGGATGTGGCTCACTCCCATCGCGGCCGAACGGGCGTCGTATGCGGCGCCGATCGCCTTTGTCGTGATCTTGGGGGTGGTGATGATCACCTACATCCTTCTGCACGCGAAGCCGGGCGCGATCAGCCGCGTACCCCTCTGGGACTGCGGTTTCGAAAAGGTGACCAGCCGGATGCAGTATACGGCCACCTCATTTGCCATGCCGCTCCGAAGGATATTCGGGTTCCTTTTCAGCATCAAAGAGCATGTAAAGAGATTTGGAGCGAGCGCCCACCCGGCCTTCCCGGACCGCCTGCAGTATCATCTCCGGGTGCGGGACCGCTTCTGGATGTGGCTCTATCAGCCGGTCGTGGACGCGAGCTTCTGGCTTTCGCGCAGGATCGGCAGGATGCAGCAAGGGAAGATCCAGGTCTATCTCATCTATTCGTTCGTGACGATCCTGGTTTTGCTGATATTCTCTCAATGACATTGGAAACTCAAATGTCATAATCCCGAAAGGTATATCCGGCAGCCCATGACCGAATACGGTACAACGACGCTCTTTGGTTCTTGGGTTATGATATGAACGTTGGACCCCGTCATGTGACATTGTTGTCGTGGAGCATGCGTTGATCGCCTATCCATACTTCATAGAGCTCCTTCAGGTCACGGCGCTGCTCGTCATGGCCCCGCTCTTTTCCGGCTGGGTCAAGATGGTGAAGTGCTGGTTCCAGGGGAGAAGTGCCCCGAGCATCCTGCAGCCGTGGCGCGACATCCTGAAACTCTTCTCCAAGGACGTGACCCTGGCTGAGAACGCCTCGTGGATATTCCGTTTCACGCCCTACCTGGTCTTCGGTGTGTCGGTCCTGGCGGGAGGAATCGTTCCGATCCTATCGATGGACCTGCCGCTGTCGGCGTCCGCCGATGTCATTGCGCTGGTTGCACTCTTCGCTATTGCCCGGTTCTTCACGGCGCTAGCCGGTATGGACATCGGGACCGCGTTCGGAGGCATGGGATCGAGCCGCGAGATGACGATCGCGTCGCTCGCCGAACCTGCCATGCTCATGGCGGTCTTTGCCGTATCCCTCGTAGCCAAGTCCACATCACTATCTCAGATGGCCCTGATCATATCCCAGGGGCACTCGTTGCTCCGGCCCTCGCTGGTCTTCGCGCTTCTGGCCTTTGTCCTTATTGCACTGGCCGAGACGGGAAGGGTCCCGGTGGACAATCCTGCGACGCATCTGGAACTCACAATGATCCATGAGGCCATGGTCCTGGAGTATTCGGGCCGGCATCTCGCGCTCGTCGAATGGGCAAAGATGATGAAGCTGTTTCTCTTCGTGGCGCTCGGCATCGCCTCGTTCTTTCCCTGGGGGATCGCTTCGGGGGCCGGCCTTGTCGATGCTCTGGCGTCCGTTCCCCTTCTGGTCCTCAAGCTCGCAATCACCGGTGTGGGGCTGGTTCTCGTCGAGACCGGGCTGGCAAAGATGCGGATTTTCCGGGTGACGGAGTTCCTGGGGTCGGCGTTCCTCTTCGCCACCCTCGGCATGCTGTCGTATTTCATGCTGGAATGAATTGGATGGCGGAATCGGGATCGCGAAGCAGGGGACGAAGATCTTCATGACCCTACGAGCGGAATCCGTGGGGGTTCTTTTGAATCACGTCGTCCCGAATCATGCCCGGGATAAGGAAGGAACGAGGGGCCGATGAACATCCATCTTGCAACGCAGCTCAACAGCCTTCTTGCCTCATTGATCCTGCTGACGGCCTTTGCCTTGCTGGTGCAGCGCAGGATGAACGCTTTGCTCCATCTCTTCGCGTGGCAAGGACTCCTGCTTGCGGTGAGCACGGCGATCGTGGGATATCTGGGCGGCGCGCACGATCTCTATATATCGTCGATCCTGACGCTGACGATCAAGGTCGTCCTTCTTCCGTACATTCTGCACAAACTCATCGTTCAGCTGAAGATCCACAAGGAGATCGAGAGCGTCGTGAACGTGCCCGCGACCATGCTGATGGGCATCGTCCTGGTGATTTTCTCCTATCATCTGACAGCCCCGATCCGGGAGCTCTCGACTCTGGTGACCCGTTCGACCCTCGCTGTGGCCCTAGCAACGGTCATGCTCGGGTTCCTCATGATGATCACGCGCAAACACGCGGTTACGCAGATCATCGGGTTCCTTGCGATGGAGAACGGCCTCCTCTTCGCGGCGACGAGCGCGACCTACGGCATGCCGCTCGTGGTCGAGCTGGGTGTTGCGCTGGACCTCCTGATAGCGGCCTTTATCTTCGGCATGTTCTTTTTCCACATCAGGACGACCTTCGACAGTCTTGACGTGGACCAGATGGCGAGGCTGAAGGAAGAGGATTGACGCGTGTCCGGGGAGGGCGAAAGTGACAAAGACAAACGAGCAGAGTTCAAACCGGTGCGTGTCGTTTGATTTGAACGTTGACAGTGAACTTCATTCGTTAAGGCGGTCTTGAGGAGCCGGCATGTCCCTTCTCATTCTCCTGATCGTACCGCTTGTCGCGTCCCTGGCCCTTGCTTTCATCGGCGACCGCAAGCTTGCTCCCGAGGTGAACATCCTCGGCTCTGCTGCCACGTTTGCCGCAAGCGTGCAACTCGCCCTCTACGTCTACGAGGAGGGCCCGATCCTGACCGGCGGCAACTTCTTCTACATCGACGCATTCAGCGTCTATCTGACGGTCCTCACCTCCTTCGTATCCATGACCACGTCGATCTTCAGCAGGCGTTACATGCGGCGCGAGCGAGAACACGGCACGGTTGGCCACCGCAGGATGCGCTTCTACCACTCGATGTTCCAGCTCTTCATCTTTGCGATGCTGCTCTGCCTGCTCACGAACAACGTGGGGATCCTCTGGATATCCATGGAACTTGCCACGCTGTCCACCGTCCTGCTTGTGTCGCTCTACCGAACGCCAGCGGCCATCGAGGCCGCCTGGAAGTACTTCATCCTCTGCGGCGTCGGCATCGCTCTGGCGCTCTTCGGCACGGTGCTTCTCTACTTTGCCGCGGAGAAGGTTCTGGGGGCGGGAGGAGCGGCCCTCCACTGGACGAACCTGAGCAAGGTGAGCGATCAGCTGGAGCCCACGATCCTGTCGCTTGCCTTTGTGTTCCTAGTGGTAGGGTACGGGACGAAGGTCGGCCTCGTGCCCATCCATAACTGGCTTCCCGACGCGCACAGCGAGGGGCCGACCCCCATTTCGGCCGTTCTCTCGGGACTGCTCCTGAACATCGCGCTCTATGCGCTCGTACGCTGTAAGGTGCTGGTCGACGGATCGACGGGCAACCATCATTCTGGAAATATCATGATGGGCTTCGGCATCATCTCCATCATGGTCGCGTCATTTTCCCTGCTCCGCCAGAAGGACATCAAGCGCATGTTCGCCTATTCCTCGATCGAACATATGGGCATCGCGACGTTCGCCTTCGGTCTGGGGGGCCCGGTGGCAACCTTTGGCGCGCTGCTGCACATGCTTGTGCACAGTCTGACGAAGTCGTCCATCTTCTTTACGGTCGGCCATGCGGCACAGATGCACCGGACGCAGGAGATGGACCGCATCAAGGGACTCATCCGCGGGAACCCGCTCGTCGGATGGGGGATGGCGCTCGGCGTCATGGCGATCGTGGGAATGCCGCCGTTCGGCGTCTTTGCCAGCGAGTTCCTGATCCTGACTGCGGCTATCAAGGACGCTCCGCTTCTTGCGCCCTTCCTGCTCTTGGGCCTCGGGGTGTCCTTTGCAGCCTTGTTCCGCAGGGTCCAACCCATGGTATCGGGGCATGTTCCGCCGCACCAGAAGGGGCTCAGGGCGTCCCATGTGCCGGTGATCTTGCATATGCTCGTGGTCCTGATCCTCGGTCTGTACATGCCCAAATTCCTCTCTGGATGGTTCCAGACAACGGTAGGAGTATTGAAGTAGGACAGAAACAATGTATACGAAGAATATCCTATGAGCCGACTGAAGCAGGTCATAGAAACCACCTTCGGTCCTGACGCAAAGCACGATGCGGGCCAGCAGCCATCGGACGTGGTAGCCTTTCTTGTGCCGAGGGCCAGGTTTGCCGAAGCGGCGAAGGCGCTCAAGAAGGAATACGCGCTGCTTGCCGCTGAATGGGCTTCCGATGAAACGCCTTTCGGGAGGGGCTTCGGTATCTATGCCTGTTTCCGGAAGGAAAGCGAATATCTCATCGTCAAGACCATCGTTCCTCTCGACGATCCTACCTTTCCGAGCCTGACGAAGAAATTCGTTCCCGCATTCCGCTTCGAGAGGCAGATGCAGAGCCTCATGGGGGTGACGGCCAACGGCCATCCGGACTCACGGCCGTGGATCAAGCACGAGGATTGGCCGGCGGAAGCGTGGCCGCTCAGGAAGGCATTTTCTGCGTCGCAGAGACTGCCGCGAGTGGCAGGCGAATACCGCTGGGTCCGGGCGGACGGGGAGGGAATCTATGAGATCCCGGTTGGGCCGGTGCACGCAGGGATCATCGAACCGGGCCATTTCCGTTTCCAGGCAATGGGCGAAGATATCATCAATTTGGAAGAGAAGCTGGGGTATGTCCACAAGGGCATCGAAAAACGGTTCGAGTCCATGACCTGGCAGGATGCTGCCCGTCTAGCAGCTCGTGTTTCCGGCGACACGACCGTCGCTCACAGTCTTGCTTATGCGAGGGCAGTCGAGTCGCTCACGGGGTGCATCGTCCCGGAGCGGGCGCATTGGCTGCGCGCGCTGTTCCTGGAGCGGGAGCGTATCGCGAACCACCTGGGAGATCTCGGCGCGATCTGCAACGATGTTGCGTTTGCGTTCCTTCTCTATCAGCTGCACAGGCTGAAGGAGGACGTCCTGCGCACCAACCAGAGGCTTTTCGGCCACCGCTTCCTGATGGACCGGGTCGTGCCGGGCGGCGTGACCGCGGACATCGATGCCGAAGGCACCAGTGCGATCCTTGCCGAGCTCGAGATGATTGAGCGCGAGTTCGCCCGCCTCGTGCTGATCTACGACGAGAATGCTTCGGTTGAGGACCGGGTACGCGATACCGGCATCCTGTCGTCTGGCAAGGCCCGGGACCTCGGGGTCGTGGGGTTCGTCGCGCGGGCCAGCGGACTGAACCTCGATTGCCGCATCCAGCATCCGTTCCCGCCCTATGATCGCATCGCGGTAACGATCCCCGTGCTGGTGAGCGGTGACGCCCATGCACGCGCATGGATCAGGATCGAAGAGGTTCGCGATTCCATCCGCATCATCCAGGAGATCCTGCGGACGCTTCCCCAAGGGGCGGTCTCGGTGCTGCCGGGTCCGCCAACTGCGGACAGGGCTGGATTCGGCGCGGTCGAAGGGTGGCGCGGGGAGATCATCACCTGGGTACAGTCCGGACCGAAGGGGGAGATCAATCGCTGCATGGTCCGGGACCCCTCGAGCGTGAACTGGCTGGGTCTCGAGCAATGCATCTTCGGGAACATCGTTCCAGACTTTCCGCTCTGCAACAAGAGCTTCAACCAGTCGTACTCGGGAAATGATTTGTGACAATGTCAAAGAAGAAAGCCCGCATGTCGACTCATGCAACGAGAGGCAAAGGCCAGGATCGACATTGCATTTGCGCTTTGCGTCGGCAGATGTTTCTTGAACAGTAAGTTCCTGGTGATCCCATGATACGCATCCTAAAACAGATATTCCGCACCGGCGTTGTGACGGAGCCTTTGCCGCCGGTCACAGACCCGGAGATCGAGAAGATCGGCGTGCAGCTCGAGGAGGCCATCCAGCGCCGCTTCCGACGCAGCCTGACCATCCGTCAGGTGGATTCCGGTTCGTGCAACGGCTGCGAGCTTGAGATCCATGCGATGAACAACGTCTATTACAACTGCGAGCGCTTCGGTATCCATTTCACGGCCTCGCCGCGCTTCGCCGACATGCTGCTCGTGACCGGACCCGTCTCCCATAACATGGAGATCGCCCTTCGGAGGACCTACAATGCGACTCCATCGCCCAAGATCGTGGTCGCAGTCGGCGATTGCGGGTGCAATGGAGGGATCTTCGGCGAAAGCTATGCGTCTTTGGGAGGCATCGGCCGAGTCATCCCCGTGAACGCGGTCATCCCGGGATGTCCTCCGACGCCGACAGCATTGCTTCAGGGCATCCTGAAAGCCCTTGGATAGAGACACACCTTCCTTTTTTCCCTGACCGCATCTTGTCATCCCGCTGCTTTTCCTTTGCCACCCGTTATGCGCTCAGCTATAATGCAGTCGAGCAAAGGCGAAGATTCCCTTCTCGTCGAAAGCAGTGTCCAAAGAGGTGAACAGATGAAAGTGCTGGCACGGATCGCCGTCGTCGTTGCCCTTGTGACTGTTGGTATTCCTGCTGTGGTTTGGGCTGTGCAGGCAGATGATATCCTCGGCGTCTGGTTCAACGCCGAGAAGGACGCGAGGATCGAGATCGTGAAGTGCGGCGAACGGTACTGCGGGAAGGTCGTCTGGCTCAAAGAGCCCAACTACCCTGAGGGATCGAAGGATGGGATACCGGGAACGCCGAAGTTGGACCATAACAATCGCGACGGGGCCCGCAGCAAAGACCCGATCATCGGCCTCGAGATCGTCCGGGATTTCCGGTACGCAGGCGACAACCTCTGGAAGGACGGAACGGTCTACGATCCCAAGAATGGGAAGACGTATCATGGCAAAATGACTCTGGTGTCCCCGGAGAGGCTTGATCTCCGAGGCTTCATCGGCATTTCTCTGCTAGGCAGGACCGCGACCTGGACGCGCTGATCAAGCGGCATGGGTCGCGACGAAAGGGGACCGCGTGATAGATCGCCTTGTGAAGACCCGGATGATCCAGGCTCGCGAATCGCTCGGTCAGGCGAAGGCGATCCTGGAAGGCGATATGGACTCCGGGCTCGTGATCAACGGATTGTATTATGCCTTCTACTATCCCGTGGTCGCGCTCGTGTATGAAGGCAGGACCCCTTCGGCCATGCAGAGCGTTGTGATCGGCCTCTTCGACGACCAGTTCATCAGGACCGGAACGTTCCCCAAGGAATTCTCCGATGTGATCCACCGGGTCTTCGATCTGAAGCCGAAATGCGGCGGCGAACCCGTCAACGTACCTCGGGATGAGATCATCCGTCTGACAGGAATCGCCCAGGACTTCATCGCCGCCGTGAACCTCTACCTGGAGCTCAAGGCAACGCAGTGACAGCTCGCTCCTCTTCCTGCCCAATTCCGCGATAGTTCGTACGCATGCCTCGGGGATGCCTTTTCCTGCGTGGATTTTTGCAGCTTAGTCTGGTATAGTACACAAACGTGCGGAGACTGTTCCGCGCAGAGAACATGAGGTCATCATCAGTAACGATACGACAGACCGTCAGGCGATATAATTCCTTCGGCCAGTTCATGAAGGAGCGTTTCGGCCTGCCGGTGTATAAGGTGAATGTGGACGCCGGTTTCACCTGTCCGAACCGGGACGGAACGATTTCCATTGGCGGGTGCATCTACTGCAACAACGACAGCTTTCGCCCCAGCGTCTGCAGCAGCACGGTGCCGCTGGGCGAGCAGATTGGGAAGGGAATTCCCTATCTCCGTCGCAGGTACGGGGCGGAGAGGTTCGTTGTCTATTTTCAGCCCTTTACGAACACCTATGCTCCGGTAGAGACGCTGGAACGGCTGTACCGTGAGGCACTGGCCCATCCAGGCGTCGTCGGCCTCGCGATCGGGACGAGGCCTGATTGCGTCGATGAGGAGAAGATAAGGCTTCTCGAGGACCTTGCTCGGGATCGTTTCATCCTTGTGGAGTACGGCCTCCAGTCCATTTACGACCGGACGCTTCAGTTCATTAACCGGGGGCATGATTATGCACGCTTCCGCGAGGCCGTCGAGATGACCGCAGGGCGCGGCATTCACATCGGAGCTCATTTGATCCTCGGGTTCCCGACGGAAACCCGCGACGAAATGCTTGACATGGCCGATGCAGTCATGCGCATGCCTATCGGGTTCCTGAAGCTCCATCAGCTCCAGGTGATACGAAACACCGCACTCGCCGACCTGTTTGCGGTCAAGCCCTTTCCCACCCTGGGATATCAGGACTATATCGGGCTGGTGGCTGATTTCCTGGAGCGGCTGTCTCCCGACGTTGTCATCCAGCGCCTTTTTGCAGCTGCGCCGGCGGACATCCTGATCGCTCCGGTCTGGGACCGCACACGAAGCGAGTTCCTGAACGATCTTGATGCGTTTCTGGAGCGAAACGATAGCTATCAGGGCAAGAAGAACAGGCGATAACACGGCGGATAAGCGATAGCTGGCCGCCGTGCGGCGCATTCATCGAGCAACAAACCTAGGAAGGACCTTTTCATGATCGATCTCCACACGCATTCATTGTTCAGCGACGGCGTCCTCGTCCCGTCGGAGTTGGTCCGGCGAGCGGTGATAAAGGGCTATGAGGTCATCGCGATCACCGACCATGCCGATGCGTCGAACCTCGATTTCATCATCCCCAGGGTGACGGCGGCATGCCGGGAGCTGGGCAAACGTTGGAAGATCCGGGCGCTGCCGGGCATCGAACTGACCCACATCCCGCCCGATACCTTCGGGGAATTGACCCGCAAAGCCCGGTCGCTGGGAGCAGCGATCGTCGTGGCCCACGGGGAGACCATCGTAGAACCGGTTCATCCTGGCACGAACCGCGCCGCCATCAATGCCGGCATTGACATCCTGGCCCACCCGGGGTTGATCACGAAAGCGGAGGCGGCGCTTGCTGCAAAGAAAGGTGTCTTCCTCGAGATAACAACGAGGAAGGGCCACAGCTTGTCCAACGGTCATGTTGCGAAGATGGCAGAAGCGGCGGGGGCGCGGCTCGTGATCGATACGGACACGCACGAGCCGGGGGACCTTGTTTCCGACGAAGAGGCGCGGAACGTGTTGGTGGGGGCCGGGCTCGGCGCGAAAGAGGCAGACCGGGTATTCAGGAACTCGCGAGAACTTGCGGAAAGGGCCCTCAAGAGATTCGCATGAGGCATTGCCGATGGGAGACGTTCAACAAGGAGGACAGGGGACGGAATGGCCAAGATCAAGAAGAAGACACCGAAAGCTCAACAGCCTGCTGAAGAGTTCCGGTCTATCGCGCACACGGTCGCTGATGCATACCGGGCCTATCGTAACCAATTCAATGCTGCACTGACCGTCATCGCCATTGCCGCAGCCGTCATGGTTGTGTACTGGCTCATTTCGGCGAACAAGGAAAAGCAGGCAAGCAAGCTGCTTGCAGCGGCATACCAGGCCGCTGAGCCCGGCGCCGCCACGCCGGCGAACAACCTCTTGGCCCTGCAGCGCTTTCAGGAAGTCGTGAAGCAGTATGGGGGAACGATGAACGGGGCGGTGGCCCAGTTCTCCCTCGGGAACATCTATGCGCAGATGGGGCAATATGGGCAAGCGGTGCAGGAATACGAGAAGTTCACTAAGGAGTACGGGAAGGAGCAATTCCTTCTGCCCTTTGTGTACCAGCGGATGGGATACGCTTATCTGGCCCTTGGCAAGCAGGATGACGCCGTGAAGGCCTTTAGTCGGGCCGAGGCGGTCGGCGGTCCTGGACCGGCAACCGTGGAACTCGCGAGGATCTACGACCATGAAGGGAAATCAGCAGAGTCCCAGAAGATGTACAAGGAGGTGAGCGAGAAGCTCGCCGCTACGTCGTGGGCTGTGGAGGCGAGGACCAAGCTTCCACCGCCGGACCTGAAAGCACCAGTGACCATGCCGGCGGGGACCGCTGAAAAGTAGCCTATCCGGGGCCTCGGAGGTGATGAAATAAAAAGGGTCAGGAGCATGTCTCCTGACCCTTTTGTGTTTTCGGCTTGCTTCGGGCTAGATCGCATCGACATCGACGACGAGCCGAATCTTCTGGCCGACGCGGATCGTGCGGATGCCGTTGTTCCACTCGCGGATGTCGGCGACGGTGACGTCATGCTTGCGAGCGATCTTCGCAAGGTTGTCGCCGCGGCGAACACGGTAGAGGATCTGTTGCTTTTTGCCGAGCTGTTCGGGGGCGATGGCGGTCAACGTTTCGTCCTTGCCGACGGCATTGACGGGGACGAGCAACTGCTGGCCGGATGAAACGCGATTTTTCTTGATGCCGTTGACCTCCCGAATGGCCTCCGGGCTGGTGTTGTAACGCTGTGCGATGCCTGGAAGGGTCTCACCCCTGCCGACCAGATGACGTTCCCAGCGGATTTTCTGGTCCGCCGGGACGGCAGCGTAGGCCGTCAGGAAGGTCTCACGGGCACCCTTCGGGACGCGCAGGACGTATTGCGATGCATCGGGAGGCGTCGCCCAGCGCTTCAGCTCGGGATTCAGCTCCTTGATGGTCTCGAAGGTCGTTCCTGCACAGCGGGCGATAAGGCGCAGGTCGGTACTCTCGGTGATCACGACCTCATCATAGACGAAGGGCTCGACGGCTGGTATCTGGAAACCGTAGGCCTCGGGATTCTTCGCGATGATGGTCGCGGCCATGAACTTGGGGATGTAGTTCTTCGTTTCACGGCGGATATACCGGGATGCTTTCAGGTCCCAGAAGTCCTCGGAACGAGTGCGCAGAACAGCGCGCTGGACCTTGCCGGCACCGGCATTGTAGGACGCAAGGGCAAGAGGCCAAGAACCGAACAGGTTATGCAGGTCCTTCAGATGCTCGGCGGCCGCATAGGTCGCTTTGACGGGGTCCTTCCGTTCGTCCACCCACCAGTCGATCCGGAGGCCGTAGAGCTTGCCGGTGTGGGGCATGAACTGCCAGGGACCGACGGCGCGGGCCCAGGAGATTGCATAGGGATTGAAGCCGCTCTCGATCATCGCCACGTACACAAGGTCCTCAGGGAGGTTCTTCTCGCGGAAGATCTCGCGCATCGTCGGAATATAACGGGCGGAGCGGTCGAGCCATCTCTGGAAGATATCGCGACCTCTGGTCTTGAAGTATTCCATGTGGTTCTCGACGCTGTCGTTCAGGATCATCGGGATCTGGTACGGGCGTCCCTCGAGCGCACTGTCCGCGTTTGCGTCGAGTTGCGCCGCGTCCTCCTGGGGAGGATTGAAATCACTGAGGATTGTCTGTGATGCCGAAGTGCCGGCCGCGGGATCGGAGTGGGCTGGCGCCGGGAACAGGGAAAGGGTCGTACAAACGACGAGTAGCGTCAAAATGACGTTAAGGCACGATCGCATTATTCCTCCAAAAGTATTGCTTAATTTCTACCTGATTAGCGTGCTAAAGTCAAGGAAAAAATACCATATTAATTTGTAGAGTACATAAAATGATGTTTTCTGAGCCACGGCGGAGAACCTTGTAATCCGCGATACAGTCCTGTATGATTGGCCCATGGACCAGGCATATGTTGACGAAATATTTGCTTCTGTCCAGGGCGAAGGTCCCTTCGTGGGCCAGCGGCAGGTCTTCGTGCGCTTCCAGGGATGCGACCTTCGCTGCGCCTATTGCGACACGCCGGAAACAGCCAAGCTGCCCGGTGGCGACGCGGCATCTCCCTGCAAGGCGCAGATCTTCACGGGATCCTTTGAACGGGAGGAAGTGCCGAATCCGATCCCGGCATCTTTGCTTTCCGAGCTGTGCTCACGGCTCCATGTTCCCGGTCCGGCGAAGACGGTTGTGAGCCTCACCGGAGGCGAGCCGCTGCTTCAGCGGGAGTTCCTTCGCCGGTGGCTCCCGGGCATCGGGCAGACCTGCAGGATCTATCTGGAGACCAGCGGCATTCACCATGATGCCATGCGCGAGCTTGCATCCCATATCGATGTCGTTAGCATGGACGTGAAGCTCCCGTCGGCGACCGGCCAGCCGGGGCGGTGGGATGAGCACCGCCGGTTTCTCGAAGCTACGAACGACACCGATGTCTTTCTGAAGGCCGTTGTCACCCGCAATACGGTTGCCGACGACGTGATTCGTGCCGCCCATCTGATCGCGGAACGCGACAGCCTGCTGACGCTCATTCTGCAGCCGGCGAGCGGATCTTTTGCTCCCCGAACAGAGGACCTCCTTCTGTTCCAGGCCATCGCGCTGGGGGTCATCGGTGACGTACGGATTATCCCGCAGGTCCACAAAATGCTTCTCCTTCCCTAGACCGGGAACGAAGAGGGGGGCTCGTGCATGAAATACGGGTTGCTGGTGCGGGTCATCGAGGAACTTGCCGGCATCCTGCCGGACTCACGGGTGGAGAAGGTGATTCCCGTTAATGATGACCATATCGCGCTCCTTCTCTACCGAAAGAGAAGGAGCTATATTTTCCTCATCGCACCTGAACCGACCCTGCCCCGTCTTCATCTGCTCTCTCGGAAGCCTACGGCAACAGCTTCGACTGCCCCATTCTTTCTGTCACTGAAGAAATATCTGACCGGAAGCGGCATCACCTGCATTCGCCTGGTGAATCAGGACCGGGTGGCCGAGATCAGGTTCTCCCGGTTCGATCAAACGTTCATTCTCATTGTTGAGCTTCTCGGCAGCTCGTGCAACGCCGTTCTGACCGCTGGAGACGGCAGGATCATGGCCGTTCACCGTCCTGTTCCGCCCGGGGAACTGGTGAGAAGGCCCCTGGTCCCGGGTTTCGTTTATGAGCTCCCAGCGCCGCGATGGACGGCTGGTAGGGCATCCGCCGGCAGCGGCGGGCTGCCCGCCGTCACCGGGGAATCCGTGCACCTTGCGGCGAACAAAGCGGCGGAAGCGATGTTCGAACGCATCGTTGCCGAGCGGGAACTGACGTCGCTTCGGCGGTCCCTCGGGAAAGCGATCAAGCAGGCGCGGTTACGGGCTGAGCGCCGCTGCGAGGCAGTGCAAGGAGACCTCGCCGTCGCCCAGAAGGGTGATGACTTCCGGCGCATGGGCGAACTCATCCTTGCGAACCTGCAGCGGATCGGGCGCGGACAGGCGCAGGCGGACCTGCAGGATCCCGAAGGAGGGGTCCATCAAATCGCGCTTGATCCGTCCCGATCGCCGTGGGAAAACGCCGATAGGTACTTCAAGAGATACAAGAAGTCTAAAGCGGGGATGGCGGTTCTTCAGGAACGGCTGTCTGAGACTCGGACGGAACTGGATTTTCTGTCCGTGATCCAGGGAGATCTGGAAGCAGCAGCCGGCCCGGAGGCGCTCGCAGCCGTCAGGAAGGAACTGACGATGCGCGGTCTATGCTGTCCGACTGCGGGAAGAGCGGCCAGACAAGAAGCCTCGTCAGCGCCGTACCGGACAATTACCTATGAAGGCTGGAACATTCTTATAGGACGAAGCGCAGCCGGTAACGACTACGTGACGATGCATATCGCTCGTCCTGACGACCTCTGGCTGCATGCAGAAGGCATCCCGGGGTCGCACGTCCTCGTATCGAATCCCCGGAAGCGCGATATCCCTCCGTCAGTGCTCGGGAAGGCGGCATCCCTGGCGGCCTACTACAGCAAGGGCAAGGGCTCTTCCAAGGTGCCTGTTGCTTATACGCCGGCAAAATACGTGGGAAAGCCGAAAGGTGCAGCGCCGGGGACCGTCGTTCTCAAGCAGAGACGAAGCATTGTAGCCGCGCCGCAGCGGGAATAGCGCATGAGCTGGATTGTTCCTTGACAAGGTTGGTTCATCCGCCTATAATTCGCCATATCATACTTTGTTGCTAGAAGGCTATTGTCGGCCTCATGGAAACCATCGACCTGCTCCGGAAGATCGTGCTTTTTAAAGGCTGCACCAGGGATGATGTCGAACTCGTCGCCGATCTGTTCCAGGAACGTCATATCAAGGCGGGCACAACGATCTTCAACGAGAAGATGCCGGCGGAAGCTCTTTTCATCATCAGGAGCGGGACCGTGCGGATATTCCTCATGGCCGGCGAAGGCGAAGAGGCAGGCATCCTGCAACTGGGGCAGGGCGATTTTTTTGGAGAGATCGCTCTGATCCAGGAATCGACGCGGGCGGTTTCTGCCCGCGCCGAGACCGCGACCGACATCCTCATTCTGACCCGTAAGGACTTTTCCGCACTTCTTGACCTCGAACCTCGCGTTGGAGTGAAGATGACCTTGGCCATCTCCCGTCTCCTGGCCATGCGCGTCAAGGCCTACAGCAACAAACTCCGTGAACTCCTCCTCTCATGATCCTGGCAGGGATCGATGTCGGAACGAATACCCTCCGTTTGCTCATTGCCAATATTGCCGCTGATTCATACCGTGAGCTCGCATCAGGTCGCACTATCACTCGTCTGGGGCAGGATCTGGACCGGAGCGGCTACCTTTCGCAGGAAGCGCAGGAACGCTCTCTCAATGCCCTGGAGGAGTTCTCCCGTACCATCCAGGCCTTTGCCCCTCGTGCAGTCCTTGCGGTCGGAACGAGCGCGCTGCGGAATGCTTGGAACAGCGACCAGTTCGTTCGGGCCATAAAAGACCGGACGGGAATCGAACTTCGCATCATCAGCGCGGAGGAAGAGGCCAGGCTCACGCTTCTCGGAGTGCGTAGGGCACTTTTCCCGCCGAGGTCTGGCGGCCCTGACCCGCTTTCGTCCGCATTGGTGGTAGATATCGGAGGAGGGAGCACCGAGATTATTGCGACCGCGAAGGGAGCGGCCGTCCACATGCAGAGTCTTGACCTGGGGGCCGTCTACCTCACCGACCGGCATATCAGGAATGATCCGCCCGGGAGGCCTGAGGTAGACAATGTACGCGCTGCAGTTCGGCAAGGACTAGACGCATGGGAAGGGGACCTCAAAGCCGCTGGAGGAGCGGGTCCAAGAAGCTTCGCGACGCTCGCCGGTACCGCTGGGACGATCACGACCCTGGCCGCCATGGATCTTGAGCTTGAACGCTACGATCCCGAGAGGATCAACGGCCATATGCTGTTGCGGACCGCGATCGACAGGATGATCCGCGAACTGTCTTTGCTGAGCCGGGAACAGCGCAGACGCCTTGCCGGCCTCGAACGCGGCCGGGAGGACATCATCCTTGCCGGCGCCGTCATCTGCCAGGAAATCATGGAGCGCTGCGGGAAGAAGGACCTGCTCGTGAGCGACTGGGGTCTCCGCGAGGGAATCGTCCTCGATCTCAACGAAAAGCTTCGCTGACCATGTACCCGACAATGCCTTCCTCCCTGTCAGGAATATTCCCCTTTTCATCTGGCTGTATTATAATAGGCCCATGAGCGATGCGCGCATACTCATCATGGATGACGATCCGAGGGAGCGCAGCAAGATCGAGGCAGCCCTTCGGCAGAAGGGGTACGACGTGGTCGGGTTAGGGACAGCGCCTGAAGCGATCGAGGCGCTCAGGAGAGACCACTTCGACGTCATGCTGACGGACTGCACCATCCCTGGTGTCGACGCTCTTCAGGCATCGGGAGAAGCCCGGAAGATCAATCCCGACCTGGCAGTGATCATCATGACAGCCTACGGCACCATCGAGACCGCGGTGAAGGCCATCAAGGCGGGCGCTTACGATTACCTTGCGAAGCCCATCGATCTGGACCAGCTTGCAGTGCTGGTCGAGCGGGTGTCGGAACGGCAGGGCCTGATCCGCGAGAACAGCGAACTGCGGGAGCAGCTCCGGGAACGGTACAAGTTCGAGGAGATCACGGGTACGAGCCATGCCATGGAGGAGGTGCTGAACCTGGCCGGCCGGGTGGCCGGCAGCAGTGCGACGGTCCTCCTCCGGGGCGAAAGCGGAACCGGCAAGGAACTGATCGCCCGCGCCATCCATTACCACAGTCCCCGTGCGGCTGCGCAGTTCATCAAAGTGAACTGTGCGGCCCTGCCGGAAACGCTGCTGGAAAGCGAGCTGTTTGGCCACGAGAAGGGGGCGTTCACCGGCGCTGCTGCACGACGCATCGGGAGGTTCGAACTTGCGGACCGGGGGACGCTCTTCCTCGACGAGATCGGCGATATTTCGCCGGCCGTGCAGATCAAACTGCTCCGGGTTCTGCAGGAGCGGGAGTTCGAACGGCTCGGGGGGAACCAGACGATCAAGGTTGACGTGCGGCTGATAGCGGCGACGAACCGCGATTTGGAGCAGGCCATGCGGGAAGGCAGGTTCCGCGAGGACCTGTACTACCGACTGAACGTTGTGACCGTGACGATACCGCCGTTGCGGGACCGGAAAGAGGATATCCCAGCGCTCATGGAGCATTTCATCGAGAAGTACAGTGCGGCGAACCGGAAGAAGATTTCCGGTGTCACCGCAGAAGCACGGGAGCTCCTGATGCGGTATTCCTATCCCGGAAACGTGCGGGAACTTGAAAACATCATGGAGCGCGCCGTCGTGCTGTCGAAGGGCGGGAACATCGCTACGGTGGACCTTCCCATCCACCTGCGAACCACTGAGAGCGACGAGAAACTCTGCGTCAAGAAGAAGGGGTCATCGCTCAACGAAACGCTGGATACGGTGGAGCGGGGGCTCATTCTAGAGGCGCTCAAGGAAGCCGGCGGTGTGCAGACCCGGGCGGCGGAGAAGCTGGGTATCAGCGAGCGGGTGCTTCGGTACAAGCTGTCTAAGTACAAGATAAAGGAACAGTGAGATGAAAAGCTTCCGATCACTGGTCATCGTGGCGGTCGCTGTGGTGCTGGCGCTGTTCTATCTGTCCTCAACGGGGAAGAAGCCGCCGATGATACCTTCCGACGCGGCTCATCAGGGGACCACGACACAGGAAGGCTGTACTGCCTGTCACGCTCCGGGGAAGTCTTCGCCGCTCAAAGAGATGCATCCGCCGAAGGAACAATGTTTGGTCTGCCATAAGACGGGCTAGGGAATACTGGGTAGCAAGACCGATGTGGCAACCTAGGGACTTCGACTCTGTTGCCGAAAAAGAAATTGCTGTAGGGGCGCTTCATTCGGACTGCACGTACCCTGCAGCATCGCGCTTGATATCTTTCGCGGCGCGATCATAGATGAACTCACGCAGAAAGGCGGCCAATGACATGAGCAGCTTTCTTCTGATCCACGGTGCGTTCCGGGGAGCATGGCTGTGGGAGCGTCTGATGCCGCTCTTGATGAGGGGCGGGGGGAACCCTGTCGCAATCGACCTGCCCGGTCACGGCGATCGTTCGGCGGACCGAAAGGGCATCACCATGTCCTCCTACATCGAAGACGTGATGCATTTCATCCGCGACGAAAACCTTCAGGATATCGTGCTTGTCGGCCACAGCATGTCGGGCATCGTCATCAGCAAAGTGGCCGAGGAGATGCCGGACAGGATCAGGCATCTCGTCTACCTTGCGGCCGCAGTGCCCAAGGACAACGACGCACTGATCGATCTCCTGACGAAGGATCGACAGGCAGCACTGCGACCGCAGTACGGGAAGGTGCAGGAGCTTTTCGGTCCGATCGAACAGCTCCGTCCCATGTACTTTACCGACCTCGAAGGGGATGAACAGACCTATTTCCTCAGACAGCTGACGCCGCAGCCACTGGCAGTATTCTTTGAGCATGTCCGGTTCAAGAAATTTCCCGATGTGGCCATGCCGAAGACCTATATCATGGGACTGAAGGACAAAAGTTTCCCGCCGGAGCTAGCGCGGCGATTCGCGGATCGTCTGGGAGTGAAGCCTCTAGAAATAGATGCGGGCCACGACCTCATGGTGTCGCAGCCCGGTGAAGTGGCTGATGTGCTTTTGAAGTGCTGCTAAAGAAGATGGTCCGCTAGCCCTTGTGGCAGCGTTTGCAATTACTGGCGTCCTTTACGTCAAAGGCCTTCTTCCCGTCGTGACAGCTCCCGCAGAACTTGCCTTTCGTCAGTGCAGACATGTCCATCTGGTACGCCGCTCCGCCCGTCATCTGAAAGGTCTTATAATGACAATTGTTGCAGCGCTGGCCTTTCAGGTTCACATGATATTCATGGTTGAACAGCACCGGCGCCGCGCCCTTGGGCCGGTACTCCTTATCTCCGCCGCCGACCTTGGCAGGAACGGAGAATGGGGCCAGAATGAGGGATCCACTTGCCACGACCGCGATAAACAAGGCTGTTCGCATAAGGAGCCGCCTCCTTGTCATTTCTTGTGACACCGCATGCAGTTCTTCGAGGAAGCGAGGTCGAAGGCCTTCATCCCGTTGTGGCAATGTCCGCAGAAACCGTTCTTGGTAATCTTTTCCTTATGCATTTCATATCCTGCTCCCTTGGCGAATTTCTGAAAGTGGCAGGCAACGCATTTGAGGCCCCGCACATGCAGGTGGTAATCGTGGCTGAAATGGACCGGCTCGATGTTCTGCGGAGTAAAGACGATATCTCCGCCGCCGGCGGCCATGGCTGCAGGAAAAGGAAGGAGAACAAGACCCATGACCAGGATCAGGATGGCGTTCCGCATGACTCCTCCGGTTACTTATGACATCTCACGCAGTTGTCCGGAGACTTGACATCGAAGGATTTCTGCCCGTTGTGGCACTTGCCGCAGAAATCGCCCTTGGTCAGCTTCGCCATATCCATCTTGTACGATCCTTGTGCCATGTGAAAGATCTGGTAATGACAGCCCGTGCACTTGATGCCTTTTCCTTTTACGTGTGCTTCGTGACTGAACGTCACCGGGGCCGCATTCTTCGGCGTGAATTTGATGTCCCCGCCGCCCACCTTCTCTGCAGAGGCGGCCGCAGACAGAACGAGTACCGATGCGATGATGAATAGAACCATTTTCTTCATTGTTCCGATCCTCCCTCCCGCATAAGGTCAAATCTGGCGTGATTATACCAAAAGTCTATGGGAATTACAAGCTTTTCTTTGTTGATGTGCCATCGTCTTCTGCGGCATCTGGTATAATCAAGAAGAAACCTACTTCCCCGTGAGGTGACGCCATGCTTAAAGAAAGCACACTCCAGATCATCAGGGACTCGCTTGCCGGAATGAGAAACCCCGTTCGCCTTGTGCTGTTCACAAGCGACACGGGATGCGAAGCGTGCCCCGACACAGTCGCGACGGCGCGGGCCATCAAGGCAGCATCGCCGAAGATCGCCCTGGAAGTCTACCACATCACCATGGACCGGGACAAGGTCGCAGAATATGCCATCAAGCGGGTGCCGTCTGTCGTGGTACAGTCGACCGTCAGACGCTCCGTGACGTTCAGCGGTGCCATGGAGGGGATATCGCTGATCATGCTGCTCGACGCCATTAAGGGTGTGGCGGAGAACCGGAAGTGGTTCCCCGAACGGATCGCTTCTGCGTTGACATTGCTGCGGCAGGAGGTGCACGTCCAGGTGTTCCTCGAGAACGATTGCACGCTGTGCAAACCCGTTGCCGAGACGGCCATGGGTCTCGCTTTGACGAACCGCATGGTCAACGCGGAAATCCTCGTGGCCGATGATTTTCCCGACCTGCTGTCAAGGTACCGCATCAAGATCCTGCCCTACCTCCTTTTTGGCGAAACGCTCTCGCATGGAGGGCATGCGTCGGAGAGCGAGTTCCTCGAGATGCTCTTTCAGGCCCAGGGGAGGGCGGGGGCGGCAGAGAAACGATGCGCCATCTGCGGTCAGCCGTCGGCCGACAGGATCTGCGACTCCTGCAAGTCCAAAATCCAGGCCGAGGCGCTCAACCACAAGCACAGGGAAGAGCAGCTCCACGAGAAGGGGACTATCGTAGATCACCACGGACACAGCCATCATTGACGCCAGCATGGCCACCTGCGCCGTGCGACCGGAACCGATTATGAAGCAAGCGCTCTTTCAGGAAAGCCGGGAAGGCGGCAAGGTGCAATGCAGTCTCTGCTCCCACCGCTGTTTGATCGCGCCCGGTCACCGCGGGATCTGCGCGGTGCGCGAGAACCAGGACGGGACGCTGGTCAGTCTTGTCTATGACCGGGTGATCGCGCGGAACATCGATCCTATCGAGAAGAAGCCTCTCTTTCACTTCCTTCCCGGCAGCAGCTCCTTCTCCATCGCGACGCCGGGCTGCAATTTCCGCTGCAAGCACTGCCAGAACGCCGACATATCGCAGCTCCCCCGGGACCATGGCGGGGCGATCGCTGGCGAGCCGGTCTCGCCGAAGGCCATCGTGGAGGCAGCCGTCCGTTCCGGATGTGCAAGCATCTCCTACACCTATACCGAGCCGACCATCTTCTTCGAACTCGCCTATGATACGGCAAAGCTTGCCCGTGCCGCCGGCCTCCGGAACGTCTTCGTCACCAACGGCTACATCACTCCCGAGGCGCTGCGCGAGATCGCACCCGTCCTTGATGCGGCGAACATCGACCTCAAGGGGTTCACCGATGCGTTCTACCGGGAAATCTGCGGGGCCCGGCTGCAGCCGGTGCTAGATGCTATCCGGCTGTACAAGGAACTCGGCATCTGGATCGAGATCACGACGCTTGTCATCCCCGGTCATAATGACAGCGAGACCGAGCTGAAAGAGACCGCGAAGTTCGTCAGCTCGGTTGGCGAGGGCATCCCCTGGCACGTGACCAGGTTCCATCCAACCTACAAGCTGACGGACCGGCCGCGGACGCCTCTTGATACGCTGACGCGTGCACGCAGGATAGGCCTGGACGCAGGCCTCCGGTATGTGTACGAAGGCAACATCCCCGGCGAGGGCGAGGAAACGTTTTGCTGGAGCTGCAGGAAGTCGCTGGTGAAGCGGTACGGGTTCTCGGTGGAAGAGAACCATGTCCGGGACGGCGCGTGCGGGTATTGCGGAGCGAGGATCGACGGCGTGTGGAAGTGAAGCGGTCGGGAGCGGCAGGCTCGGAGCTTGGAGTGGACTACGAGACCTTCGACCATCAGGCGGACATTGGCGTGCGGGGATTCGGAGCTTCGCTGGAGGAAGCATATGCAAACGCAGCGGCTGCAATGTACTCTGTCATCGTCGATATCGAGCGTGTTGCACAGCATGAGTCCCGGACCGTTCATGTGAGCGCCGGAGACCGTGAACAGCTCCTGGTGGAATGGCTGAATGGGCTCCTTGCCCTTTCCGATATCGAGCGCATGGTCTTTGCCCGTTTTGAAGTACGCATAGAAGGGAATGACCTGTCGGGAACGGCCTGGGGAGAGAAGCTTGACCATCTGCGGCATGAGCCGAAGGTGGAGGTGAAAGGGGCGACCTATCACCTGCTGAAAGTCGCGAAGGAAGGCGGCCGCTATACGGCCCAGTGCGTCGTGGATGTATGAAGCAAGAAGACAGCGGTCAGATAAGAGAGGGCTGACAGTCTGAATCCCCGCGGTGTATGATGTCCCCATGGATCCAAAGTCCCTCCATAAGATAAACGATTTTCTCTGGGAAGTCCCGCAGCAGGGCGAGATGCGGGTTCCGGGCCGCATCTTCGCGAGTGAGAAGCTGATCACCGAGATGGATGAGAAGGTCAGGGAACAGGTGAGGAACGTGGCGATGCTGCCAGGCATCCAGATCGCATCGCTCGCCATGCCTGATGCGCATTGGGGCTACGGATTCCCCATCGGCGGCGTGGCAGCATTCGATCCCGGGGAGGGGGGCATCATTTCCATGGGCGGCGTTGGTTTCGACATCTCCTGCGGCGTCCGCACCATGAAGACCGGGCTCACAGGCGAAGAGATCAAGCCGAAGCTCGAACGGCTCGTGGACCGGTTCTACAGCCGTGTACCGGCGGGGGTCGGTTCTGAGGGTCTGATCCGGTTGAACCCCGCCCAGATCGATGAGATGCTCGTGGGCGGCGCAGAATGGGCCGTGAAGCGGGGATACGGCCTGGCCGAGGACCTTGAGTATACGGAGGAGCACGGAAGGGTAGATGGTGCCGAACCTGCGGCGGTCTCCTCGACGGCAAAGAAGCGGCAGGAGCGCGAGATGGGCACGCTCGGGTCGGGGAACCATTACCTCGAAGTCCAGATCGTGGATGAGGTGTATGACGAGACGACGGCCCGGGCTTTCGGTCTGCGGCGGAATGATGTCGTCATCACCATTCACTGCGGTTCGCGGGGGTTGGGTCACCAGATCGGTACCGATGCGCTCCGGAGTCTGGCCAATGCGGCCCAGCGGTTCAATCTGCCGATCCGGGACCGTGAACTGGCGTCGGCGCCGATCTCGTCGCCGGAGGGTCAGCGCTATTACGGGGCTATGAGCGCAGGCATCAACTGCGCACTGGCGAACCGGCAGATCCTTACACACCTGGTCCGTGAGGTCTTCAACGAAGTCTTTCCGAACGGGTCGATCAAGATGCTCTACGATATCAGCCATAACACCTGCAAGGTGGAGACGCATCATATCCAGGGCAAGAAGAAGCGCCTCTATGTCCACCGGAAAGGCGCCACGCGCGCCTTCGGACCGGGGCAGATCGACCTGCCCCTGGAATACAGCCACGCGGGCCAACCCGTGCTCATCGGCGGGACCATGGGCACGTCGTCCTACATACTGGTCGGCACCGAGGAGGGAATGGATGTCGCCTTCGGCTCGGCCTGCCACGGCGCAGGCAGGGCCATGTCGCGCACACAGGCAAAGAAGCAGTGGCACGGCCGCGAGGTCATCCGCTCCCTTGAAGCGCAGGGCATCCTGGTCCGGGGCCATTCCTATGCCGGCATCGCCGAAGAAGCGCCGGGTTCCTACAAGGACGTGGGCGAGGTCGTCGATGCTGCGCACCATGCGAACCTCGCGCGGAAGGTGGTTCGCGTCAGGCCGCTTGCCTGCGTCAAAGGATGATCGCATCGGGTCGCGCACCGGGATATACGGAGAAGGAGCACGAGGAGCGGCAAAGGTTTTTGCCGCTCTTGGTGTTCCTGCGGTCAAAATGAGATGCATGACCGATGAAATGCTGCTATAGTAAGGGCGAAGTCAGCCGGTATGATCAGCGAGGGTATCGTGAAGAAGAAAGGCCTCATCGTTGGCGCAGTCGTTGCAGCGGGTGTCATCGGAGCGGTCATGCTGTTGCTGCAGAGCCGCCGTGACGGTGATTCGGCATTGTTGCTGTCCGGCACGATAGAAGTCACCGAAGTGAACCTGGGGTTCAAGACGGCCGGCCGTGTCGCAGAAATGCTCGTCGAGGAAGGCGCGAAGGTCGGGAAAGGTCAGCGCATCGCTGTGCTGGACCAGGCCGAGATCCGGAGCATCGTTGACCAGAACAGGGCCGCAGTGAAGTATTCCGAGGCCGTGTTCGAAAAGGCGCGGAAGGACCTTGACCGCGCAACGCATCTGGCCAGGGACGAGGTCATCTCCGCCCAGCAGATGGACGCGGCAGGTACCACGTACGACGTGGCACGTTCGCAGCTCCAGCAGGCCAGGGCGGCGCTTGATGCATCAGAGGTCCGGTTGCGGGACACCGTGCTTCTGTCGCCCACACCGGGAACGGTCCTTCAGAAGGTCGTGGAGGCAGGAGAAACCGTCCCGGCGGGCGCGACCGTCTACAGCATCGGAGACCTGGATGCTCCCTGGGTGAAGGTGTACGTGAACGAAACGAAGCTCGGCGCCGTCCGGCTCGGACAGCACGCCCAGGTGAGGGTCGATTCGTATCCGAAGAGGATCTTCGAGGGCACGGTCACGCAGATCAATTCGGAGGCCGAGTTCACGCCCAAGCACATTCAGACACAGGAAGAGCGTGTCAAGCTTGTCTACGGCGTCAAAGTGAGCGTCCGGAACGAGGGCGATGTTCTTAAGCCCGGCATGCCTGCGGATGTGGCCATTCAGCTGAAATGACGTGATCGGCTGAGTACTTCCCGGCTGTGTTCTCAAGCAGGTCATGCTTTCTTGCTACCCATGAACGATCCCATCGCCATCCAGGCATCATCCCTTTCAAAATCCTTCAATGGCACAGCCGCTGTCTCAAACCTGGAACTGAACGTCCGCCGCGGCGAACTGTACGGCCTCGTCGGCCCCGACGGGGCAGGCAAGACCACGACGCTCCGCATGCTTGCCGGCATCATGGATCCCACATCGGGGGATGCGCGGGTCGCGGGGCATTCGGTCCGGACGGAAGGCGAGCTGATCAAGGAAAAGATCGGATATATGTCCCAGCGGTTCGGTCTCTACGAGGACCTGACGGTTATTGAGAACATCGAGTTCTACGCCGACATCTACGGCGTTCCACGGAGCGAGCGGAGCGCGCGCTTCGATCGTCTCCTTGGCTTCAGCAATCTAGCGCCGTTTCGGAAACGGCTGGCAGGAGCCCTGTCGGGGGGCATGAAGCAGAAGCTTGGGCTTGCCTGCGCGCTCGTGCATACGCCGGAGGTATTGCTGCTTGACGAACCGACCAACGGCGTAGACCCGGTCTCGCGGAGGGATTTCTGGAAGATCCTGTACGACCTGCTGAAGGACCGTGTCACCATTTTCGTGTCCACATCCTATCTTGATGAGGCCGAGCGGTGCACCAGGATCGGCCTTCTTTATGACGGCAGGCTGATCAAAGAGGACGATCCGCTTGCTCTGCGCAGGTCCTATCCGCTGCCCGTCGTCGAGATCTGGTGCGCAGAGGTGAGGCGCGCCGGCCGCCTGCTCCACGGAATGCCGGGCATCACGCAGGTAAGTGTCTATGGAGATCGGATGCATGTCACGCTCGGGAAAGGGCAGGACACGGCGCTGGTCGTAGAGCGCCTGCGGAAGGAACAGGTGCTGGTCATCGATCATCGGTCGATCATGCCTTCGCTGGAGGACGTGTTCATATCGCTGGTGGAAGGAACGGAGGGGCATGGAGAATGAATGACACCGCGGCAGGCCCGGCGTCAAAGGACATTGCCGTCAAGATCAATGACCTCAGCCGAAGCTTCGGGGATTTCATCGCGGTGGACCGGGTCAGTCTCGAGGTGAGGAAGGGCGAGATCTTCGGTTTTCTCGGGCCGAATGGAGCCGGAAAGTCCACGACGATACGCATGCTCTGCGGCCTCCTCCTGCCCACCGGCGGATGCGGTACCGTCGCGGGGTGGGACATCATCACCGGGTCCGAGAGGATCAAGCAGAGCATTGGCTACATGTCCCAGCGCTTCTCTCTCTACGAC
Organism: Nitrospirota bacterium; assembly: GCA_037916085.1. Classification (GTDB taxonomy): domain Bacteria; phylum Nitrospirota; class UBA9217; order UBA9217; family UBA9217; genus JAKAHZ01. The sequence goes on from JBAIYC010000081.1 coordinate 28,931, forward strand.
GACCTGACGGTGGAGGAGAACATCGATTTCTTCAGTGGTCTCTACGGCGTGTCGGGTGTGCGACAGGAAGAACGAAAGAATTGGGCGCTCGACCTCGCGGGTCTGACCGACCGGAGAAGAGCAATGACGAAATCGCTCCCGGTAGGCTTCAAGCAGCGTCTTGCTCTCGGATGCGCCATCCTGCACGAACCTTGCCTGCTGTTCCTGGACGAACCGACATCGGGTGTCGATCCCTTGTCCCGGAGACGGTTCTGGGAATTGATCGGCAACATGGCGCAGAAGGGGGTGACGGTCTTCGTCACGACCCATTATCTGGATGAGGCTGACTACTGCGACCGCCTTGCGCTTATCTATCGCGGGAGGCTGATCGCGGAAGGATCGCCGCAACAGCTGCGTCATGAACACATGAGCGGCGAGGTGCTCGAGATTGAAGCGGAACCGCTTGCGGCCGCCATGGAGGTCCTGCAGCGGCAGGGGTATGACGCCGCCGTGTTCGGGAATCGGATCCATGCCATAGTCCCTGCCGTCGAGACCGCCGCCCGGCCCATCCGCTCATCCCTCGAAGCGGCGAGCATCCGGGTCGGCGGCATGGAGAAGATACCGCCGTCGCTTGAGGACGTGTTTGTGACAATGATAGAACAGTCGTAACAAGTCGAGAGGCGGTCTGCACTCGAGGCTCAATGACAGATTCATTGACGACCGATCTGCTATGAAACTCATCCGCATCAGGGCGATCGCTCAGAAGGAAGCGCTCCAGGTCATCCGCGACCCGTTCAGCCTGGCCATGGCCTTCATCGTCCCGCTGTTCCTGCTCCTGATCTTCGGGTACGCCATTACCTTGGACATCCGCGAGATCGATACGATCGTGCTTGATCGTGACGGGAGCAGCCTGAGCCGCGAACTGGCGACCGAGCTCAGGGAAACGGGGTATTTCACCATCAGGAAGTACGTCGAGCGCGAACGGGATATCGAGAACGAGCTCGATTCGGGAGCGGCAAAGGTGGCCGTCATGATACCGACGGACTTCAGCAAGAAAATCCGTTCCGGTGGGACCCCCAAACTCGGCGTTATCATAGACGGCAGCGACGCGAACACGGCAATGATCGCCCAGGGATACCTCACGGGCATCGTAACGCAGTTCTCGTCCCGCTTTGCCACAGCATCTCTCCGGCTGCCCATCGATGTACGGACCAGAGTCTGGTACAATCCCGATCTCAAATCTCGCAACTTTATCATTCCCGGCCTGATCGCTGTCATCATGGCCGTCATCGTCGCCCTGCTCACCTCGCTCACCGTGTCCCGGGAATGGGACCGGGGGACGATGGAGCAGCTGATCGCCACGCCCGTCACGAGATACGAGATCATCATCGGGAAGCTCGTCCCCTACTTCTGCATCGGCCTTGCCGACACGCTGCTCTGCATCGCCATGGGGACGCAGCTTTTCCATGTGCCTCTTCGGGGGAGTCTGCCGCTGCTCCTTGCGCTGTCGGGGGTATTTCTCGCCGGCGGGCTCTGCATGGGTATTCTGATCTCGATCATCGCACGGCAGCAGCTGCTGTCGAGCCAGATGGCGCTCCTGGGCACCTTCCTGCCGGCATTCCTGCTCTCGGGCTTCATGTTCTCCATCGCCAGCATGCCGCGTCCGATACAGTACGCGACCTATGCGGTGTCCGCGCGGTATTTCGTCAATATTATCATGGGGATCTTCCTGAAAGGTGTGACGTTCCGGCTGGTTCTCGTCGAAACGGCGCTGCTGATCGTTTACGGAATCCTCATGTTCGGCCTTGCGGGCCGGAAATTCAGGAAACGGGTGGAATAATGTTCGGCAGGCTGAAACAGATGGTCCGGAAAGAGTTCATCCAGGTGCTGCGAGACAAGCGGCTGCGCTTCTTTGTCATCGTTCCTCCGATGATCCAGCTGCTGGTCTTCGGGTACGTGGTATCCATGGACGTGAACAACGTGGAAACAGCCGTGCTGGACCGGGACAGAACAGCGGAAAGCCGGGATGTGATCGAGCGGTTCCGGTCCACAGGCTACTTCACCATCGTCCGTCAGCTGGCGGACGAGAGCGGCGTCCGGGACGCCCTCGACCGCGGAGAGGCCTTATGCGTCATCCAGATCGAACGAGGTTTCGGCCGCGACCTGCTGCGCGGGAACGCGGCATCGGTGCAGGTCATCATCGATGGCACGAACTCGAACACCGCGGCGGTCGTGCAGGGCTATGTGGACCAGATCATGGCTGGCATGCAGTCGGATGTCCTTGCCAGGCGAGGGATCGTTGTCGGCCAGCGCATCGATATGAGGATCCGCTCGTGGTACAATCCGGACCTCCGGAGCAAGAACTACAACGTACCGGCGGTCATGGCGACCATCATCACGCTCGTCTGCCTCATGCTCACCTCCATGGCGATCGTCCGGGAGCGGGAGTTGGGGACCATGGAGCAGCTGATGGTGAGCCCCCTTCGGCCGGGCGAACTGATGCTCGGAAAGACCATCCCGTTCGCCGCGATCAGTTTCTTCGATATGACTCTGGTCGCCACCCTTGGGGTCATCTGGTTCCACGTTCCCGTGAACGGATCGCTCCTGGTCCTCCTTGCAGGCACGCTTCTGTACCTGCTCTCGGTGCTCGGCGTGGGACTGTTCATCTCCACCCTGGTGGGCACGCAGCAGCAGGCGCTCATGGGTACGATCCTCTTCTATATGCCGTCGATCCTGCTCTCGGGTTTCGTGTTCCCGATCAAGAACATGCCCGTACTTTTCCAATACTTGACCCTGATCATCCCGCTCCGCTACTTCCTCGTGATCATCCGGGGGGTGTTCCTGAAGGGTGTGGGGTTCGACCTGCTCTGGCCGGAGATGGCCGCTCTTCTCGCCATCGGTCTTCTTGTCATTACGCTCAGCGCCTTCCGCTTCCGCAAACGGCTGGGATGAAGAGAATCGGCCGTTGCCGAACCATGAACATCAAAGAAATATGGTATAGTTTCACTATCCTGCCTTGTAGAGTGTTTCTGGACAATTTTCGGGAATAATTCAGGTCGCCTGGGAGGTGCGGAATGACGAAAAAGTCTGCATTCTGGATCTTTTTTCTCGGGACGGTTTCATCGGCCATCCTGTTCCTTGGGCTGACCTATGACTCACTTGTGCAGATGCCGAAGAGGACACACGAGGAAGGCCTGAGCGCACAGGTTGCATCCGGCAAATGGGTCTGGCAGAAATACAACTGTAACGACTGCCATACCATACTGGGGATCGGAGGGTACTATGCGCCCGATCTCACAAAGGTAATGGGCTATCGGGACCAGGAATGGGCGGCCCGGTTCTTGAAGGATCCCGCTAGCGTGTGGCCTGCAAACCGGAAGATGCCGACCCTCCATCTGAAGGACCAAGAGATTGCCGATGTCATCGCCTTCCTGGCCTGGGTCAACACCATCGATACGAACAACTGGCCGCCGAAGCCGCTGGTGGCTTCTGCCGCGGCTTCCTCCAAGCCGGGAGAAGCGTTATTCAAGTCCAATGGATGCACGGCTTGCCATACCATCGGCGGAATCGGCGGGACGGTCGGTCCCGACCTGACGACGGTCGGCAGGAGGCGCGACAAGGAATGGATCGAGGCTCAGATCAAGGACCCGAAGTCGCACAATCCAGGATCCATCATGCCGTCGTTCGCGCGCCTGCCGCAAAAGGACATTGACGACCTCGCCGATTATCTGAGCGGGCTTCGATAAGGAGGATGAGATGAAATACGAATCGCAAAAGATCGCTCTCAATTACTTCATTATTGCCGTAGCTCTATTCGGCCTTCAGATCGTCTTCGGGCTCCTGACCGGCGCCAAATATGTCTGGGACGCAGATCCGCTCATCAATATCCTGCCGTTCAATACCTCACGCGCCATTCATATCAACCTGCTCGTTGTCTGGTTGCTCTTCGGTTTCATGGGAGGGACCTATTATCTTGTGCCGGAAGAGGCCCAGACCGAACTGTACAGCGTAAAGCTTGCGAATTTCCAGCTTGTGCTGTTCGCGCTCATTGGCGTTGCGGCAATTGTCGGCTACCTCTTCGGCTGGACCTGGGGCATGCCGTTTCTGGAGCAGCCGACGATATTGAAGGTCGGCATCGTCATTGTTGCTCTGATGTTTCTGTTTAACATTTTCATGACGATGATGAAGACGAAGAAGTGGACCGTGATCCAGGGGGTGTTGCTCGGCGGGCTCGTCCTTCTCGCGGGCATGTTTCTTTTCGGTATCGTCTTTTTGAAGAACCTCGCGACACAGTACTACTGGTGGTGGTGGGTTATCCATCTCTGGGTCGAGGGGGCCTGGGAACTCGTCACCGGCGCTATCATGGCGTTCATTCTCATGAAGCTCACCGGCGTTGAGCGAGAGCAGGTGGAAAAATGGCTCTATGTCGAGGTCGGTCTTGTTCTGTTCACCGGCATTGTGGGCACCGGCCATCACTATTACTGGATCGGGACGCCCGGCTACTGGCTCTGGTGGGGCGGAATTTTCAGCGCTCTGGAGCCGCTCCCCATCCTCTTCATGGTTATCGACACAATGCGGGTCGTTCGCGAAAGAAAGATCGATATTCCGAACCGCATTGCCATGAACTGGGCCGTAGGGTGTGCGATCATGCATTTCTTCGGGGCGGGCGTCTGGGGCTTTGCTCACACGCTGCCGCAGATCAACGCCTGGACCCATGGGACCCAGATAACAGCGTCGCACGGCCATTTTGCATTTTTCGGCGCATACGCTATGCTGAACCTTACGATGATGTACTTTGCCATGCCGCAGCTCAAGGGAGTCAAGGCGTTTGACCAGGGGCTCGGGAGGAAGGCTTTCTGGTTCATGAACTTCTTCATGATCCTGATCGCGCTCGCGCTTGCCATCGCCGGCGTAGTGCAGGTCTATTTTCAGCGTGTTCTCGGCATGGATTACCTCACCACACAGAGCTTCATGAAGCTGTGGTATGCCGTGTTCTGGACATCAGCGTGGGGTTTTGCGGCCGGGCTCGTGATGTTCCTCGTTGATTTTTTCAAACTTGCTTCTGCGAGACAGACGCAGTGAGTCGCCGGGGGCGCAACGATGAAACGACCGGTCGTGGACCAGGATCTCTGCATCGGCTGCGGTCACTGTGCCGAGGTCTGTCCGCAGGTGTTCGAAATCGAAGAGGAGAAGTCACAGGTCATCGGACCGAGCAGGTGCGATACCTGCAACTGCCAGGAAGCGATTGACACCTGTCCGGTGCAGGCGATCAGCTGGGGTGAATAGATCAAGAACGGGGGGATGGTCGTCGATCCTGTCTCAGACCGCAGCCAGATCGACCGACGCGGGATTCAGGGGCTGTATCGTTACGCATCAGGTCAGGCATCTTCCGGAAGAGTTCTCGTGAGGGGGCCGAGGCCATGTTCGAGAAGGAGGGCTGCGATGGCAAATGTAAAGGTGACGCTCGACAGGGATCAGTGCACCAGCTGCGAATCATGCTGGACGATCTGCCCGGAGGTCTTTGAACAGAATTCCATGGACAACTGGAGCCAGGTCGTTGCGAAATATCAGGTAGGAGGCGATCCGTCTATCGGCCAGTTTCCGGATGCCCTGCGGGACAAGGTGCAGGAGGCCGCGGATTCCTGCCCGGTTGCGATCATCCATGTCGGATGATTCGCAGGCTCGCAGCGGTGAAGTAGATTTAACGACGTCTGCCCGATACGTGAGGCCCGCGGGTGAAGGCTACTTCGCCCAAGAGGGGGAGTAGCGGCAGCTGGGTTTGGGGAACAGCCACAGCCGAGGACGGCAAGAGATTTCCTCGGAAGAAATGGCGACGCATCGCGATCGCGAGTCACGGGACCGCTTTCGTTGACAAGCTGCACCCCCTATGATACATTCAAACCCGAGGTGCCTTGATGCGTTC
>JBAIYC010000082.1:0-6515 GCA_037916085.1 Nitrospirota bacterium
CACGGATACATCAAAGGCGAAGTTGGACACGGATAAGATCTGATGGACACGGATAGATCAGAAGCAGACCCGAGGTGTTGTGTTAACGCTGTTTGCGGAATTGTGGATTGATCCGCGTTCATCCGCGTAAATCCGCGTCCCAACAGCCCTTGCATTTCTCCGTGTCTCAGTGTCTCCGTGGTAAAAGGCTTTGGCATTCGCAGTGCGTAGCTCAGGAGGTGCATTATGATCAGGGACCATTTCAGAGTGCTCACTGTTGACCTCAGCACCGGCCGCGGCAGCGTTGTGACCGTGGACGGGAGGGACAGCGTTGCTGGCGGAAGCGGGCTCGCGGCGCACCTGTTCATGAAGTACGCCAAGCCGGACCTGCCGTGGAACGATCCGGTCCAGCCGCTCATCTTCGCCATCGGACCCTTGACCGGCTATTTTCCGCTCATGAGCAAGACGGTCTGCGCCTTCAAGTCGCCCTACCACGACCAGTACGCCGAGAGCCACGGAGGGGGCCGTTCGGCGCTCTCGCTCCGCTTCGCGGACCTCGATGCGCTCGTCATCACCGGTAAGGCCGCGCGGCCGTCCTGCGTCGCAGTCGGTTCACGCCACCTGGAGGTGAAGGAGGTCCACTACCTCTGGGGCAGGGACCTCTACACCACCGGCAAGATGCTGCGCGGGATGTTCAAGGGCGCCGGCCACCGGAGCATCCTGCGCATCGGGCCTGCGGGCGAGAACGGGTCCGTTATGGCAGGCATCAACGTGGACTCCTACCGCCATTTCGGCAGGCTGGGCGGAGGCTCCGTGATGGGCAGCAAGAACCTGAAGGGCATCGTGATCAACGGCGACGGGAACTTTCCGCTCGACGGATCGAAGGAATACCTGAAGCTCTTCCAGGACGTCTATACCAAGCTCACCGACACGGACATGATGAGCAAGTACCACGACATCGGCACGCCCATCAACATGGCGGTGCTCAACGAGGTGAAGATGCTGCCCATCGGCAACCTCCAGCGGACGACCGACCCGGCCATCAGCGGCATCACGGGAGAGAAGTTCGCCGAGCTTGCGCTTCTCCGGAACGCCGCCTGTGCGGGCTGCCCTGTGGGATGCATCCACATCGGGTTCGTGCGCGAGCGCTTCCGGAAGGAGCACCGTTACATCTATCGGCAGGTGTCCTACGACCATGAGCCGATCTTTGCCGTGGGGTCCATGCTTTCAGTCACGGACTGTTTCGCAGTGCTCGCCGTCATCGATGTCGCAGAGAAAATGGGTCTCGATGTCATGTCTGCCGGCGTTGCCCTGGCCTGGGCCACCGAGGCGACTGAGAAGGGGCTCATCTCAGAGAAGGAGACGATCGTGAGGCTCTCCTTCGGCGACAGCGAGGCATACAAGCAGGCGATCCAGCACCTGGGAGAAGGGAAGAACGATTTTTACCGCACTCTCGGACAGGGAACGCTCAAGGCCGCAGAGAAGTACGGCGGAAAGGATTTCGCCTGCGTGCTCGGCCAGGAGATGGCGGGATACGCCACCGGCGAGGTCTTCTTCGTATCCGAGGCGCTGGGGCTCAGGCACTCGCACCTGGACAGCGGCGGGTACTCCTACGACCAGAAGGAAAAGGGGAAGGACGCTGCCAAGGCCGTTGACTTCCTCGTGAAGGACGAGCAGGGGAGGGTGCTGCTCACCTCCATGGTGGCCTGCCTCTTCGCTCGCGGAGTGTACACGGATGCTCTGCTTGCGGACTGCCTCAGGTCCGTTGGCTACGAAACACTTGCCGGCAGCCTGCCGGCCGTCTCGAAGAACATCCAGCAGCTCCGCTGGAAGGCCCGCTTCGCAACGGGCTACAAGCCCGAGGACGTGACGATCCCGACACGCTTCCTCGAGATCACGACCGGCAAAGGGCCCATGGACCCGGCCTATCTCGCGGGCCTCAAGGATCAGTATGCGAAGGCTATCCGGATGCTCGCTTCTCCGGCGCCATCATAAGTATGCCATCATTACTTCGGATCACGGGGCCCTTGAAGATGATTCTTGCTACATCGGCTACTGCAGGGAAAAGGAGGCAACAATGAGACCACTAAAATGCCTGCTTCTCGCAGTACTTGTTCTGTCGTGGTTCATGTGGTCCTGCGCCTCGACGCCAAAGGAGAAATCTGCGGAGGGGACACAAGCCCAGAAAGAAATGCAGGTCGCGGAAAAGAGCATCTTCCTGGATGACATGCATGCCCCTGCGAAACAGGAGAACTGTGATGCCTGTCACGGAACGGCCGGGAACAATGTCGATGATAACGAAGAGCCGGTGAACAGCAACTGCATCAAGTGCCACGGCACTCTCTCGGACATGGGACAGAAGGCTGCAGGTCACATCAATCCTCACAGGTCCCATCTCGGTGCTATGGGCTGCACGGTATGTCACCATGGCCACGGACCTTCCCAGGTCTATTGCCTGAACTGCCATGATTTCGCGATGAAGATCCCGGCAAGTGCAGGGACCGCGAAGTCGATGGCGTCTCCCAAGCGGGCCAGACAGCAAACCGTCGACCAGACTGACGTCGTTGTCGTCGGAGCAGGGGCGGCAGGGATGACGGCGGCCATCACGGCCCATGACGCGGGCGCGAAGGTCATCGTGCTGGAGAAACAGCCCATCACGGGCGGGAACAGCATGCTTGCCGCGGGCGGCATGAACGCCGCGGAGACGAAGTACCAGAAGGAGAAGGGCATCCAGGACTCGGTCGATCTGATGATCAAGGATACCATGACCGGCGGCGGCAACATCAACGATCCAGAATTGGTGAGGATATTGGCACAGAACTCCGCCTCCTCGGTTGACTGGCTCACCTCGCTCGGGGCCGACCTGAGCAATGTGGGCCGCATGGCAGGCGCAAGCGTGGACAGAAGGCATGGGCCCGAGGGCGGAGCGGCGACCGGGGCCCACATCGTGGACACGCTGCGACGGAACGCTATAAAGCGCAAGATCGACGTCCGAGTGAACAGCAAGGTTGTAAAGATCCTGGAAGACAGTACCGGCAGGGTCACGGGGGTCCAGGTCGAAGGCAAACATCGCGGTCTCTATACGATCAATGCCAAAGCGGTTGTCCTGGCCTCCGGCGGGTTCGCGGCCGGTCCCGAGAAGGTCGCCTTTTACCGGCCCGAGTTCAAGGGCATGACGACCTCCAGCCAGGCCGGCGCCACCGGCGACGGCCTCGCCATCGGCGCCGAGGCGGGCGGAGAGCTCGAGGACATGAAGGAGATCCAGATCCATCCGACCGTGGCGGCGGAAAGCAGGATCCTGATCAGCGAAGCGGTGCGCGGAAATGGCGCCATCGTGGTGAACCAGGAAGGGAAACGGTTCATGAACGAGCTGACGACACGGGACAAGGCAGCCAGCGCCATCCTTGCCCAGACGGGAGGTTCTGCATTCCTCGTCTTCGACGAAGGCGTCCGGCAGAGCCTCAAGCAGATCGACGGGTTCTTCCACCTCGAACTGGTGAAGAAGGGCGAGACGCCGGAAGCCCTCGCAGCAGCGATCGAGGTCCCGCCGCAAGACCTCAAGGCGACGATCAAGACGTACAACCAGGCCTTCGACAAGAAGGACGATGCAGAGTTCAAGCGGCCCGACATCCCGCGGCCCCTCAGGACGCCCAAGTACTATGCCATCGCGATCAGGCCGGGCGTGCACTATACCATGGGGGGCCTCAAGATCAACAGCTCGACGCAGGTGATCGCCAAGGACGGAAAGCCGGTCCCGGGTTTCTATGCAGCAGGCGAGGTGACCGGCGGCGTCCACGGAGCGAACCTCTTGGGCGGCAATTCCATGTCCGAGAGCATCACCTTCGGCCGGATCGCCGGCGACAATGCAGCGAAGCTGGCGAAGCCGATCTCGGCTTCCAGCGGTCTGCGGATACAATAGGTCAAGGAGATCGAACGAATGGCAGGACGCAATAAGATAAAGGACGGAACACATGCGGTCAGCCTCGCTGACGAAGATAAGGTCAAGGAGGTCGTGACGAGCACCGTTCTGGACCTCTGGGAGGCGGTGAACAACCTCACGCGCCTGCGGCCTTCGAAGAAAGAGCGCTACCGAGTGTCCGTCTTCGGGTCCGCGCGGGTGCCGAGGGCGTCGTGGGTCTACACGGAGACAACACGCCTGGCAAAAGCCCTTTCCGCGATGGGCTGCGAGATCGTGACCGGCGGAGGGCCGGGCCTCATGCAGGCGGCGAATGAAGGGGCGAAGCAGGCCGGCAGAGGGGGCCGGAGTAGCTCCTGGGGCGTCCGGGTCGAGCTGCCCTTCGAGCAGAACGTCAATCCCTTCGTCGAGAGGGCCTTCGAGCACCGCACGTTCTTCACGAGGCTGCACCAGTTCGTGCTCATGTCCGATGCCTTTGTCGTCGTTCCCGGCGGCGTGGGCACTGCTCTCGAGACGCTGATGATCTGGCAACTTTTACAGGTTAAACATCTTGACGACCGGACGCCGCTCATCCTCATCGGGAAGATGTACGCCGACCTCGTGGCGTGGGCGAGGATGTACATGCTGAGACCGGAGTTTCCCCTGGCCAACCGGTCGGACATGGATATCCCGCTCTGCGTGAACACCGCCGATGAGGCGATCGCTGCGATCCGAAGGCATCATGCTGTCTGGAAGAAGCAGCAGCAGGTGAAAAAGATATCGCGGTACGCGCGTTTAGATCGAGATGATGAATAAAAGGCAGGGCATCAGGAGATTCACCTCCGCCTGCACCAGAGACTTACTGCACTGCCCCTGCGGCAAACAGTTCGCAGCGTGGAGCAAGGGAGGCAAGTATGAGCCCAAATCCCGCTTCAGCACTCTCAGCACAGGAACTGGCTATTCAAAGCGGAAAGAAGGTTATTCACGGAACAGTGACCGACCGCGTCCAGAGGATGTACGACGCGATACGTTCGTACGGGCCACCCCGGGTCACGCTCGACCGCGCGATCCTGTTCACCGAGTCGTTCAAGGAGACCGAGAACCAGCCGCTGGTCCTGCGCTGGGCCAGAGCGCTGAAGCACTTCGCCGAGAAGGCGCCTGTCACGATCTTCCCCGATGAGCTTATCGTAGGCAGGCCCAATACCTGGCTGGGGCGGTGGGGAATAGTATATCCCGAGCTCGACGGCAGCGTCATGCCCGCCGGCGTGGAGATGGTCCGGAAGAACAAGGGCAGGCCCGGCGAGGTCGTGGTCTCGGACGAGGACGAGAAGGTCATCCGTGAGGTCCTGACACCCTACTGGACGGGCAAGGACTACGCCACCAATTTCATCCGGTCGCTGCCCGAGGAAACGCGGTTCATGATGTACGGCCCGGACCCCAACAATCTGATCATGATGACGGTCGTCGTCCTGGCGTCGTCTACAGCGAGGCACTCCCAGAACTGGACGCCCGACTTCTCGAAGATCCTGACACGCGGCATCAAGGGCATCCGCGAGGAGGCGCAGGCGAAGCTGACAGCGCTCTCGGAGCCTCGCGATATCGTCTACAAGAAGCCATTTCTTGAAGCCGTCATTATTACCTGCGATGCCATGACGATCTGGTCGAGGCGCTATGCGAAGTTCGCCGCTGAACTGGCTGGTAAGGAAGCCAACCCGCAGCGAAGGAAGGAACTCGAGGAGATCGCAGAGGTGTGCGAATGGGTTCCGGAAAACCCGGCACGCACATTTCGGGAGGCTCTCCAGGCGCAGTGGTGGGGCCAGATGTTCAACCGCATCGAGCAGACTTCGAGCGCCATGGGGCAGGGCCGGTGGGACCAGTATCTCTGGCCGTTCTACCAGAAGGACCTGGCCGAGGGCCGGATCACCGGGGAGTCCGCGACGGAGTTGCTCCAGTGCGTCTGGCTGCAGATGGCCCAGTGCGCGGAGCTCAAGCTGAACCCCGTGGCTGCTGCCGGCACGGAAGGATTTTCCAAATTCGAAGACATCTGCCTCGGCGGGCAGACGAGTGAGGGACAGGACGCGAGCAACAACCTGACCTACCTCATTCTGGAATCCACGCGGGGGCTCCAGATCACCTGTCCCGAGCCATGCGTCCGGATCCACGCCAGAACGCCAGAACGCCTTCTGCACTACGTTGCGGAAGTCATCAAGGACGGCAAAGGGTTTCCCAAGCTGCTGAACGATGAGATGGTCATCCCGTTCTACCTTGCCAACGGTGCCACCCTCAAGGAGGCGTTGGACTGGAACATCTCGGGGTGTTGCGAAAACCGCTTGATCAACCGGGAAACGAATGTCACGGGCAACGGCGGCATCAACTACGGCTCGGTAGTCGAGATGACATTCCGGAACGGCAGGCTCAAGGTCTTCAAGGACCTCCGGTTCGGCGTAGAGACCGGCGACCCGCGGGGCTGGGCGAGCTACAGCGACGTCTGGAAGGCCTTCTGCAGGCAACTCGAGCATATGGCCGGGCATGCACTGGTCCAGCAGTACATCGCACTGCAGCTGAAGCCGCGCTATTTTGCCGCACCGGCGACCTCCATGCTGCACGATCTGGCGATGGCCGAGTGCCGCGATCTGCATAG
>JBAIYC010000083.1:0-2368 GCA_037916085.1 Nitrospirota bacterium
AACGCCTCGAGATCGTCCTTGCTTGCCGCGACCTTCTTCATCATGTCGTTCTTCAGGGACTCGAACACCGTCTTGACCCTTTTTCGCGGGCTCACATCCTGGATCGTAATGTTCATTCCCTTGATGAGCTGGGTGATCATCTCCAGATGCCGCTTTTCATCCTCCGTGATGCTGAGGAACATCTGCCTGCCTGCGGAATATTTCGTCTTTCCGGCAGCCTCGGTGTAGAACTTGATCGCGTCGGTCTCCATCTTTTTTGCAATGTCCAAGGCGTTCATCCTGTCCTCCTTCCGAAATTGGCCTCCGTGGGATGAAAATAACCCTTTGAGAACAATATGTTAACGTCTATAAAAGATATATATTGTCCTGAATGTTCCAGTCTGTCCCTATTATAGCACACAACAAACAGGGCGATGGGCTCGCGAACCGCTGAGGCATCCTTAGTTCGCCGGGAAGAAGGGCCTGCGGCCGAAGCGTGGGGGGGGGCCGACAGGGGACCCCCGGGGAGCGTCAGATCTTCTGGAGAAGGGAAAGGGAGCTTTTGATGAAACAGGTGCCTTCCGGGAGCCTGCACTTGCCGGCCTTCTTCTGGCCCGACGGCTCGGCGGGCGGCTGAAGGGCCGGAAGGCCGGAACGCACCGCGTCGAAGAGACGCTGGAAATCCGGTGGGAGCCTGCGAAGTGCCTCTGCGTTGGCGGCCTCGAACCCGGCGAGGTCCTCCCCGACCTTCCGCAGCGAGTTCGCTAAAGCGCTGCAGGCGCTGCAATAGGGGTCCCTCTGCTGGTTCTGAAGGATGCCGAGCAAAAAGAAGTGGCCGCGGACCTGATTGATGATCTCCATATTGCCTCCTTGCGTGTCCGTTGATTACCGCTCTTCCTGAAACAGGATCGTCTTACCACGCGAGGCTGAGGAGCATTGCGATGCCGGAAATCGCAATGATCGAGCCAGCGATCCGGTTGACCCATATCAGTTCATTGGCCTGGAACCGCCTGCGCCAGATGCTGAAGACGCCAACGAGAAAGAGCCACCACAAGCCTGAACCGAGGAAGACGCCGAGGACCAGGATGCCCGCGGACAGAATGCTTCCTTTTGTCCCAGCAAGGCCGAATCCTGCGAAGACCGCGCCGAAGGAGAAGATCGTCATCGGATTGGTCAGGGTCAGGAAGAACGTCGAGGAATACATGCCGGCATAGTGGCGGGCCATTCGGGGAAGGTCATTTCTCCTGACAGGATGGGCGATGAAGGCCTTGACGCCCAGCACCACCAGGAGGGAGCCGCCCGCGAGCCGGAGCGTGAACTGGTGCCCCACGACCAGGTCCGATACATAAGTCAGACCAAAAGCCGCTACGAACCCGTAGATCGAATCAGCAGTTGCAGCTCCCATCCCGGAGAAGAAGCCCGCTCTCCTGCCGTGCATCAGGGTCCTGCGGGCGCAGAGCACACCGATGGGACCGACCGGAGCGGCGATCACGAAACCGATGAGAAGACCTTTGAGGAAGAACGGGAGATCTATGGTCACAAGCCATCATTGTACCGTAGCGTCATCAGCCAGTCCATGGGATTCTTTCCTCGGCAGTATGATATACCTCATAGTACGGATGCCGGGTCCATGGTAGACTGATGCCAGCAGAAATGATCGAACCAAGGAGGTATTACCATGAAAAACGAGTCACAGCAAGGCTGCCCGTCCTGCGCGTCCGTTGCGGTGGAAGATCCAAAAGCAGGCGATGCCGCCGTCAGCAGGCTTTCCCACTGGCCCATCCAGCTCAAGCTGATCGGCACCATTGCCCCGTTCCTGAATAATGCCGACCTTCTGGTGGCCGCGGATTGCACGGCCTTTGCCACGCCCTTCTTCCATACCGAGTTCCTGAAGGAGCGGAAGGTCCTCATCGGCTGCCCGAAGCTTGATGACGGCATGCAGTACGTGGAGAAATTCGCCCAGATATTTTCCACGACGCCGATCAAGAGCATCACATGCCTCCGCATGGAGGTTCCCTGCTGCGGGGGGATGACCATGATCCTGAAGGAAGCGCTGAAACGCTCGGGAAAGAGCATTCCGCTCACCGAAACCATCCTGAGCGTCAAGGGAGACCTCATCGCCGAGCGTCCCGTTGCGGCCTGACATTCTCCTGCCCTCGTTCGCCCGATCAGGGAGCGGTTTCGGTACAGGCCGCTCCCTTCTTCTTCCCATTCCGCCCGTCCCGGCCCCGGAAGAAGGCCCTAGAACGACGTCCCCGGCGAGCCCAGTACGTTCGCGTCTTCTTCTCCTTCGGGCTCGCGCCGGCCTCTCGTGTGTTATACTTTCCTCGGAGCCTTGACGTCTATGCATGCACCGGCACGGGACCCCCGCCCCCAGGAGATGATGCAG
>JBAIYC010000084.1:0-2884 GCA_037916085.1 Nitrospirota bacterium
TGATCCGGTCCAACCTGCGTCTCGTGGTGGCCATCGGAAAGCGATACATCAACCGGGGTCTGCCCTTTTCCGACATTATCGAGGAGGGGAACCTCGGCCTCATCAGGGCAGTTGAAAAATTTCAGTATGAACGGGGCTTCCGGTTCAGCACCTATGCATCCTGGTGGATCCGGCAGTCGATCGAGCGTGCTATTGCGAACCAGGTCCGTATCATTCGCCTGCCGGTCCACGTCGCGGAACTGGCCAATGCCTATGCCCGTACGATCCGGAAACTGACGCAGCAACTCGGGCGCGAGCCGTTTAACGAAGAGGTGGCCAAAAAGATGCGCATCAGCATCAGTCGCGTGCGGGCGCTTGCCCAGGTGACACGGGAGACCTACTCGCTCGACATGCTTATCAGCGGCGAAGGCGAAGACACGCTCAAGGATGTCCTCAGCGATGAGCATACTCCGCCGCCTTCCAGTGCGAGCGACGAGCGGCTGAGGAACCGCTATCTCAGCGAGTGGGTGGCTGAGCTGCCGACCACGGAGCGCAGCATCATCGAAATGCGCTACGGCCTGAATCGGTCCAATCCGAGAACGCTCGACAGTATCGGCAGGGAGTTCGGCATCACTCGGGAGCGTGTGCGGCAGATCGAAAACCAGGCCATTCGGAAACTCAGAAACTATACGAAGTCAAGGAACATCGAGTTGAGCGATATGCTGTAAGAAGCTTCCTGACACAGAAGCAGTTCTGAAACGGACGGAAAGCGATGCTCTCGACGTTGAGCTTCAGCCGGCTGCGCTCATGATCGTGATAAATGGCCCCTGCCAAGGCCGGGGTCATGGACCGGCAACGTGGAGGACACACTCTCCAACAAGTATCTGCATCTCGGCACACTCGCGGGAATAGTACGCCCCTCCTGGCATAAACATCCTTGAAGCGCACATGCCCCCCGAAGGTTCTGCCCTGGCGTTCGGAGGATACTGACATGAAAACCATTCTGCTCATCGATGAGAGCGAACAGATCCTGGGATCCCTTTCTTTGGCGCTTCGCGCCCAGGAACGGAACTGTGCCGTCTTGACGGCGACAGACGGGAGGGATGCCGTGGAGATCATGAAGGTTTTCCGGATCGACCTGATCTTTACTGATTTAAGCATGCCGGCCGCAGACGGATATCATCTGATTGAGTACCGAAACAGACACTGCCCAAAGGTCCCCCTGCTCCGTGTAGCGAGCACGGGGGCAGCAACGGACACGACGCAGACGCAGGACGTTATCGAAACCCTCGTACACCGGATACGGGAAAAAGTAATGCCTTGCACATGCCCGATCTGATCCCGTGAAGTCCTACTCTTCCTGCAGGATGTGCCTTCCGGGGATATCCGCGGTCACTCCCTCGGGGACATCGAAGACTCTTGCCTCCCCCAACGCGCTCTTACATAACAACGTGCATTCCCTCTCATGCGCACGCGGGCAATGTCCTCACGTCGTCCGATGTCGCAAGCCTCAGCGGTTTTCGTGCTATACTTAAATCACCGCGAGCGAACAGAGCTGCGCGTAGTATTGAAACAACATCTCTCCCCGCAAAGCATCTTCCCGGAGACTAAAGAAAGAGGTGGCGTCCATGGTAACCGCGTTCGCACTCATTGAAGTTCCTGCAAAGCGCTCAGGCGCAGTGGTTGAATATTTGAGCAAGCATCCCGAGATCAAGGAAGCTGCTGCAGTCTATGGCGAGACGGATGTCATTGCCAAGGTGCAGACCGCATCACCGGAGGAACTTGATCGCGTAATCATGGACATCATCCAGGGGAACCCGGACGTGCAATCAACCCGGACGCTCGTGGTGATCGAGAAATATCACGTACTGAAATGAAACCCCTTACCTCATCCCTGCCATTCTGATATAATGGCAGTGCCATCGTGGACACCGAATCGATGCAGCTTTTCGGCCGTTATCAGTGCCAAGGTGCGAGCAGAATGCGGCTGCATTCCTTCAACAAAAATCATTCATGACCAGGTGCTGAAATGACCTCATCCCGGAAGCCGGAAGTGCATCAGACAGTTTATTTGAAGGATTATCGTCCGCCGGACTACCGTATCGAGACCGTGATGCTCGAGTTTGAACTCGATGAGATCCGGACCCGCGTCAAATCGCTCTTGACAGCGGTCTGCAACCACGACAAGTGCGGAGGCATCCGCCCCCTGGTTCTGAACGGCAGGGACCTCACTCTCAAGGCCATCAAGCTTGACGGACGCCCCCTCGGCGAACGCGACTATAAACTCGAGGATCACGCGCTCACGATCCTTCCCGTTCCCGACCGTTTCACCCTCGAAATAGAGACCGAGATCAATCCGTCCGCGAATACGGAACTTACCGGCCTCTACATGTCGAGCGGAAATTATTGCACCCAATGCGAGGCCGAAGGATTCCGGAAAATCACCTACTACCCCGACCGTCCGGATGTCATGGCTCGCTTCTTCACCACCATCGTTGCAGACAAGAAAAAATATCCCGTGCTGCTCTCGAACGGGAACATGATCGGTTCCGGCGACCTCGCACGAGGAAAGCATTTCGCTAAATGGCATGATCCCTTCCCCAAGCCCTCGTATCTCTTCGCCCTGGTCGCGGGCGATCTTGCCCGGGTGCGGGATTCGTTCACGACCCGGTCCGGCAGGATGGTGGACCTGAACATCTACGTCCAGCATCACAACAGGGACAAATGCGCTCATGCCATGGAGTCGCTCAAGCAGGCCATGCGGTGGGACGAGGAAACCTACGGCAGAGAGTACGATCTCGATACCTTCATGATCGTGGCCGTGGACGACTTCAACATGGGCGCCATGGAGAACAAGGGCCTGAATGTCTTCAATTCCAAGTACGTCCTCGCGCGGCCGGAAACG
>JBAIYC010000085.1:0-2908 GCA_037916085.1 Nitrospirota bacterium
CGAAGACGTGGACTATGTTCTGGAAAAACTGCCACCCATTGTGGAACGCTTGCGGGCAATGTCGCCACTCTATGAGGACGTCGTCAAGAGCAGGAAAAAAGCCTGAGGAGGATGGTATCGTATGGAACAATACAGCTCGAAGGTGATGGAGCATTTTGCTCATCCCCACAACGTGGGGGAGATCGAGAACGCCGACGGCGTCGGGACCGTGGGAAACCCCGTGTGCGGAGATGTGATGCGGCTCTACATCAAGGTGGAGAACAATACCATCAGTGACGCCAAGTTCAAGACCTTCGGATGCGGCGCGGCCATCGCGACCAGTAGCATGGTCACCGACCTCGTGAAGGGCAAGACCATTGATGAGGCCCTCAAGATCTCGAATGCAGCGGTTGCCGAGGCGCTCGGAGGCCTGCCGAAAGTGAAGATGCACTGCTCCGTCCTGGCCGAGGAAGCGCTGAAATCCGCCCTCGATGATTACTACAAGAAGAAGGGGATCCCTTCGCCCGTCAAGGTGCCGGACAGCAGCGGGCATGAGCACGAACTGGAGTAGACCGAAGCCATGGATGTGAAGGATATCAAGCCGGACCATGTCCTCGATTGCGTCGGTCTTGCCTGTCCCATGCCGATCTTCAAGACCGCGAACACCATCAAACAGATGCAGCCGGGGCAAGTCCTTGAAGTGCAGTCGGACGATGACGGTATCGTCAAGGACATGCCCGCGTGGTGCAATAAGACCGGCCACGAGTACCTCGGCATTGTCAAAAAGGGGGATGAGTATCACGCGTTCGTGAAGAAGACGTGACCGCTCCGCACTGCGCCGGTGAGCGGGTGTTCCTCTCCATTCCCCTGCTATCGCACGACGATCTCGGATTTCATTGAACCATGCCGGAAACGTCACTGCTCATGCCGCTAGCGATCTTCCTGGTCAGCCTGGCCGGTCTCTTCCTTCTTCGCCGGATCCTGATGGGTCTTCTTCATCGCATGGCTCGCAGGACTGAGACGCGGACCGATGACCTGCTGGTCGCAGGCCTTCGTATCCCCTCGCTGTTCCTTGTCATCGTTCTGTCCACCTACATCGGCATACGGCTTGCCGATCTGCCTGAAGCGTGGTTCACCTATGCCACGAAGGGCATGCACCTTTCGCTCATCTTCGCGATCACGATGGGCATTGCCAACGTGAGCGACCGCTTCCTGGCGTTCTTCCTGAAACGGGTGGAGGTTCCCATAGCGGTCACAAGCCTCCTGCTTGCTGTCGTCAAGTCCATTGTCTACATTGTCGGCATCCTGATCATCCTGAACTTTCTGGGCATCTCCATCACCCCCATCATCACGGCCCTCGGCGTGGGCGGTCTCGCCATGGCGCTGGCTCTTCAGGACACGCTCTCCAACCTCTTTGCCGGCATCCACATCATGGCCGAGCAGACCATTCGTGTCGGGGACTACATCAGGCTTGAGTCAGGGCAGGAAGGCCAGGTCGAGGACATCTCCTGGCGCACGACCCGGATCAGGATGCCGCCGAATAACATGGTCATCGTGCCGAACAACAGACTTTCGCAGAGCCTCATCACCAACTACTATCTTCCGGACAGGTCCCTGGTGCTGCCCGTGCCGGTGAGCGTGGGATACCTGTCCGATCCCGAAACGGTGGAACGGGTGTTGCTCGATGAGGCCCTGGGGGCGGCCCGTGATATGCCCGGTATCCTGGCCGAACCCGCGCCTTTTGTCCGCTTTCAACCCGGTTTTGGGGAATCATCGCTGACCTTCACGCTCTTCTGCCGCATTCGGGACATCCAGGACCAGGGCGCCGTTGTGAGCGAACTGAACCGCCGGATCCTGCGGAGGTTCCGCCGCGAGGGCATCGAGTTTCCGTTCCCGACAAGGACCGTGCATCTGCGGGACGAACGCTTGGCGCGGTAACGCGAAATGCCCCGGCTACGGTCAGGAGGAGCCATTTTTCTGTTGCTTTTCAAGTGCTCCGCCCGGTATCATATCACGCTTTCGACCCACACTACCCTGAAGGAGGAATTGGCAACATGATGATGGTGAACATCAATCTCGGCAAATGCGACGGGGACGGGACCTGCGCCAACGTCTGCCCGCAGGCTGTCTTCAAGATCAGCAACGGCAAGGCCGAAGCGGTCAACGCGTCCGAGTGCATCAACTGCCAGACCTGCGTGGAGAACTGCCCGCAGCAGGCCATTACCGTCACCGAGATGTAATATTCCCGCTGGGACACAATAAAAGGGGACCGGTCCGTACCGGTCCCCTTTCTTTTTTTGCGGGTTTCTTTCGACCTACTTTACTTTTTCGGCGATGGCCTGGAAGGCCTTCATGATGTCAATGGGAAGGGGGAACACAATGGTGGTGTTCTTCTCGGTCCCGATCTCCGTGAGGGTTTGCAGGTAGCGGAGCTGGAGGGCTGTCGGGTCCTTGCTGATGACCACAGCGGCCTCGGCGAGCTTGGTCGATGCCTGGAGCTCGCCTTCGGCGTGGATGATCTTGGCGCGGCGTTCGCGTTCGGCCTGGGCCTGGATGGCGATGGCGCGCTGCATTTCGGCGGGAAGGTCGACGTTCTTCACCTCCACGGCAGTGACCTTGATGCCCCACGGTTCGGTCTGGTCGTCGATGACCTTCTGGAGCTCGACGTTGATCGCCTCGCGGTTCGAAAGCAGGTCATCCAGGGCATTCTGGCCGAGGATGCTCCGGAGCGTCGTTTGGGCGATCTGGGAAGTGGCATAGAAATAGTCCTCCACCTCGAGGATGGCCTTCTTGGGGTCGATGACGCGGAAGTAGATGACGGCGTTCACTTTCACGCTCACGTTGTCCTTGGTGATCACATCCTGCGCCGGAACGTCCATCGTGACGGTCCGGAGGCCGACGCGCACCATCTTCTGGATGCCCGGTAGCA
>JBAIYC010000086.1:0-2516 GCA_037916085.1 Nitrospirota bacterium
TCATTCGGCAGCTCGACCTGGGTGACGCCGTCATAGAGATAAGGCGCCCACTGGTTCGTCTCGCCGCCGATAAAACCGTAGAACTTGTCCATTCCCTGGTGCGTGGGCCAGCGGTCAAAGGGACCGGACACGCTGGTTTCCCACGCGGCGGTTTCGTGCCACTTGCCGAATGCCGCAGTACTGTAGCCGTTCAGGCGCAGCATCTCGGCGACCGGTGCGGTCGCATTCGGTATCTGGCCGGTCGCTCCCGGGAACCCGGTCGCCATCTCTGTGATGAACGCCATGTTCACGGTGTGGTGGTTCCTACCGGATTTGAGCGCGGCGCGCGTGGGCGATGAGAGCGCGGTAGTGTGGAAATTGTTGTACCGCAATCCATTCCGGGCCAGACGATCGAGGGTCGGCGTCGAGATCGGGCCGCCGAAAGCGGACGTGGCGCCGAAACCCAGGTCGTCGATCAGAATGATGACTACGTTCGGCGCTCCGGTCGGTGCTTTTACGTTGAAGGAAGGCGGCATCTTCGCATTTCGTGCATCCAGTTCCTGATACAGCGGCCTTGTCGGTTCCTGGATCGGCAGGATCGTCCGGTCCGGGACCGTCTGTGCAGCAGCGGTCCCCAGCCCGCCGACAAGCAATGCGCCTGCCGATGCACAGGCCGTCATGCGGGTCATCGCTTTGTCTCTCCTCTGCATAGCTCCCTCCTTTTGATGTTCGATATCTGTTCGTCAGAAGATGATCGCACGCGACGATTTCTCGCCAGTCTCCTCATCGCATCTCCCTGGGCTGGCCCGTCGATGCGAGCACGCTGCTCCAGAGCGCCCCCTCAGGATCGATCTTCTTGCGCTTCGATACCGCGAGGGAGATCGGCACATGCGTGAACTGGTGGCTCCAGAAGCTGACGACCATGTTCGTCCTGCCGCTCATGCCTGCGTGGACAGCGCACTGCCCCAGCAGAAGGCAGAAGGCGGAGTCATGAGGGTCGGCCGGCACGCTCCTGATCGTATAGCTGGGATCGATGTACTTGAGGCTGATCTCTGCACCAGTCTTCTTGAAATGCTCCTTGATCCGGTCGCGAAGGAATATGCCAATATCGCCATACTTGATATTGCCTGACGCATCCCGTTCACCGCTCGCAGCGAAGAGGTCCTGGCCGGCACCCTCCGCGACGACGATCACCGCATGGCCACGGCATTCGAGTCTGCGCTGGAGCGCGGAGAGAAATCCCCCGAGGGAGAACGGTACCTCGGGAATGAGGCAGAAGTTCACCTGGCTGTCCACCAGGACCGAATAAGCCGCGATGAAGCCGGAATCGCGGCCCATGAGCTTCACGAGGCCGATGCCGTTGCGCGCGGCTTCGGCCTCGGTGTTGGCCGCATAGGTTGCGCGCCGCGCCTCGGCGACCGCGGTCTCGAAGCCGAAGGTCTTCTGGACAAACGAAACATCATTGTCGATCGTCTTCGGGATGCCGATGACGCTGAGAGCAAAGCCCTGCCGGGCCGCTTCCTCGCCGACCTTCTGCGCCCCGCGAAGGGTTCCGTCGCCGCCGATGGCGAAGAGGATGCCGACATTGAGGTCCGCGAGGGTCCGGACCATCTCCGCCGGGTCCTGGGGCCCGCGCGAAGAGCCAAGGACGGACCCGCCCAGCTCGTTGATCCGGCTGACCGAGTCAGGTGTGAGCTCGAGCGGTTTGTGACCGATCCTTTGGACAAGTCCCTCGTAGCCGAAGCGGAAGCCGTAGACCCTGTTCACGCCGTAATGGTGGTACAGGCTCAGGACGATCGATCGGATGACATCGTTGAGCCCGGGACAGAGGCCGCCGCAGGTCACGATCCCGCACGCGATCCTCGCCGGATCGAAGAATATCTTTTCACGCGGACCTGCAACCTCCATCCCAGGCGGGTCCGTTCGTTTGTCGATCGACGATTTGATCTCTTCGAGCCTGGTGTGATAGAGCACGCGTTCTGCGTCGTCGACGAACCGGACGCCGGACATGGGCGACGGGATGCTGCATTGGCCGAGGCGGGAGATGGTGAAATCGAGGGTGCTGTCGAGCATACATCCTCCCAAAAGATCAAGACCTTTGACACGGAAGGAGCGGATGAAGACCGCGATAACTTCGGATAGATCCAAGGCATGATCCGCTTCTATACGGCTCTTATCCGATTTGATCCGTGTCAAAATCCTTTTCTTGACTCATTTTGATTTCCTTCGCGGTCTTCGTGCCTTCGCGGTTAGACGAGTCTTTGACTTTGATCTTTCCTTTTCCCACAGCAGGAACCCGCCCCGGAACGCCAGCGCGTTGTCTCCGGCGCGGCAACCGGGCGGCAGTCTGTCGAGCTTATTGACATTGCCGCCGCCGATGACCACATCGTCGAGTTCGAGGGCAGAGATGAACCGCGTGACCACCTTCAGGAACAGGTCACGCCACTTCTTGATGCCGAAACGCTTCAGCCCGTTGAGCCCCAGGTAGTCCTCGTAGGTCCCTTTCATGAAAGGCAGGTGCTGGATCTCCATGGGCA
>JBAIYC010000087.1:0-7071 GCA_037916085.1 Nitrospirota bacterium
GTAGGGATCGACCGGCAGCAGGTCTCCGACGTAGAGCACGATGGCCTCTTCGTACGCTGCCAGGGCGTCCGCATGCCTGCCCTCCGTCCGTGCGCGGCGCGCCCCTTCGACGGCATCCAGGAATGCGGTCACGTCGGTCCAGACCGATTCTCCGTTCAGGAAAAGCTGCTCGCCGTCCTGGGCAACGGAGGAGCCGTTCCTGGCCGTGCGACCGGGGGGATCGATGGTCCGTCTCAGCCGGTGAAGCAGGCAGTTCAGGTTCGCCTTCTGGCCAGCGACGCCGGCCTCCGTCCAGAGGGCATCGATGGCCGCGTCCCGTGACAGCCGCTGCCGGCCGCGGACCGCAAGCAGCTTGAGCAGCGATCGTGCGCGCTTGCTTTTCCATTCGACATCCGTGAGAGGAACGCCGTCCCGCTCCACGCGGAATCCGCCGAGACAGTATATACGCAATGACGGCGCGCCCGGCTGCAGGCGTACGAGGAGCGAACCGCAGTATTCCGCGCAGATGCCCTTCGCCCTTGCCGCAGAGGCCAGCTCACGAAGCTGCCCCGACGTGAGGGGCGCATAGTAGGTGAAGCCGCGTTCCCGGCCGATGGAGAACCCCCTGCGCAGGTGCTCCCCCAGCGATCTGGTGTCTTCCTTCCGGAGCGCGAGGCGTGCCATCATCAAGTGTGCATTTGCCTCCTGCTGTGCGGCTCCGCATGCGCGGAGCAGCGCAAGCGCCTCCCGCAGGTCGGCCTCGGCGCGGGCAAGCCTCCCGAGCTCGAGATGGACCGCTCCGCTCACGATGAGGTAGATCCCGCGGAAGAGCCTGCTCCCGCCTGACGGGCTCGCTGAGAGCGTATGGTCCGATGCCTTCTTTGCTTCGCCGGTCCGGTGCTGGAAGAGCAGTACGATGGCGAGAATGTGCGAGGCGGTGAGGGAGAAGAAGACCCCCTGAGCGGCCTCGCCGCGCTCGTGGCAGTCCCGCAGAAGCGCCTCTGCTCCCGCGTAGTCACCCTCGGCCAGCCGTATCCAGCCCGCGATGACCAGCATCAACAGTTCGAGTGACTCGAGGCCGTGCTCCTCGGTCAGCCTGGCGCAGGCGTCTACCGATGATCGTGCCGCGGCGAAACTCCCCTCGAAGAGCTCGGTCATTGCCTGCACGAGGCGGAGGGCTGCTTCGCCGCCGGGTTCGTCCCCGATAGCCCTGCGGGCCTCCGTCCCCTTCCTGACCGTCGCTCGCGCCAGCGCAAAATCGCCAGCATAGAGCGCGCAGGGCGCAAGATAGACCGCCGATGATATCTCGTGGAACCGGTCACCCAGCGTGCGGAAGAGCTCCATGGCGTCGCGGAGCTCCGCCATGCCCTCCGGAAGCCTGCCGGTGAAGAACGACGCCGTGCCCAGGGCGAGCAGCAGGCGCGCACGGCTCACACGGGAGAGCTTCCTGCGGGAACGAAGGACCTTGCGCGCCTGCGCGGCCGCCCGCTCCATCCGGCGGAAGTCGCCGCCGCTATGGAATGACGCCTCGACGATGCCGCTGAGCGAGAGCGCGCGGCCTTCGGGATTTCCGGCCGACACGAACCCGGCATGAGCGCGTTCGAGGAGCGAGAGGGCCGTGCGCGCATCGCTGAAGCGGAGGGCGACGGCGCGGAAGAAGAGCGGCCACGGCCGATCGCGAAGCCGTGCCGGCAGGGCATCGATGAGCCGCACGAGCGTCTGCGTCTGTCCGGACGCGAGAAGGACCGACCCGGTGCGCTCGAGCCGCAAGAGCGCCTTGTCGGCCTGCCCGCAGGCAAGGAGGAGCTCGATGGAGCGCACCGCATCGCCGCATCGCTCGAAATACGATGCTGCCAGCTGATGCAGGCGCCGGAAGGACGTGGCGCTCAGATGGGCAGCGGCGCGCTTTCTGAGAAAATCTCGGAAGAGAGCGTGATAGCGGATGCCGGTCCCGCTCCCTTCCACGGTGCTCACGAAGAGGTTCCGTCGCTGCAGTTCCTTCACCGTGCCTGCGACCGAGCATAGACCGCTCCCTCCAGTTTCCGGGAGGCCGGACAGGACCGCCAGGAGCGGAAGGGGGAGGTGGTCGGAAACCGAGGTACGGAGCAGGAAGTCCCGGATCGGCACGGGGAGCAGGGTGAAGACCTCTTCGGCGAGGTAATCGAAGATCTGTTCCGGAACGCCTCCGCCGCCGGGGCGGCGGAGGACCGGGCCGCGCCGGTCGGCGGGGAGCGAAGAGAGATACTCGTGAAGCAGGACGAGTCCGGCAGCCCAGCCCTCGGTCATTCGGTTCAGCTGGGTGGCATCGGAAGCGGACACCTCCATGCCGAAGACCGATCCGAAGAGCGCCGCTGTCTCGGCGGAGCTGAACTTCAGCTCGTCTGCGCCGATCTCGCCAACGAGCCGCTTCGCCCGCAGGCCGCCCACGTCGAAGGAAGGCCGTGCCCGCGAGATGACCATGACGCGGACACCGGGTGGCGTCTGCTGTACCAGGTCGACGATGGCCTGTCGAAACGAGGGAGCGTCCTCGTCGGCGGGGTAGTCGTCAAAGACGATCAGTCCGTCGGGAAGGGACCGCAGGATGTTCTCCTGCCAGCGCGCGAAGGCATGCGCCGGCGAGGCGGCGCCGTAGCGGAGGCGCGGCAAGGCAGGAAAGGCGCCGGCCAGCCGCGGGTGGGCTCGCTGGACGGCCTCAACGAGGCCCGACAGCAGGACCGCCGGATCGTCGTCGCTCCGGTCGAGCGTGTACCAGACCGAAGGGGTGCTGAGACCGCGTATATATTCCGCGACAAGCGTGCTCTTGCCCTGACCCGCAGGGCCGTGGACGAGCACCAGCTTCCTGTGCTCCCAGGACGCGAGCTTCTTCATCAGGCGTTCCCGGTCCAGGACCGCGGACCAGACAGGCGGAAGGAATTTCGATGGGTTCACATCAGACTCCTTTTCAAGGGAGCACCCGTGCCGATCGATGCCGTGGCCGCGATTATAGGTTCCCGCACGGAGAAAATCAACGGAAAAAGGACCGCTGCCTGGCCGCGCGGCCCGCTTGACAATTGTCGGGAGCGTTCCTACAATTGAATCAGCCTTGGACCAAGGAGGTCTTCGTGAACGCCAAAGACTTCGAAGTGCCCGTCGCGGAGCTCAGACGGCAGTGTGATCCTGCCGAGTTCCCGTTCGCGACGACCGCCGAGCTTACACCGGGTGACCAAGTGATCGGGCAGAAGCGGGCGGTCAGCGCCATCGAGTTCGGCCTCTCCATCAGGAACCACGGGTACAACATCTACGTGTCCGGCATCCCCGGGACCGGCAGGAACAGCATCGTGAGATCCCTGGTGAAGCGCATCTCCCAGGACCGTGCCGTGCCCGAGGACTGGTGTTTCATCAACAACTTCAAGGATCCCGACCGGCCCCATGCCATGAAGCTTACCCCAGGCAAGGGCCGGGAGCTCCAGCGTGACATGGAGAAGTTCATTGACCTCATGCAGAACGAGATCCCCAAGGTCTTTGAGTCCAAAGAGTACGAAGAACAGAAGACCCGGATCTCGGAGGGTCTCGAGCGCGCCAAGGAGGTCCTCTTCGAGGATACGGGCCGGCGGGCCCTGGACCTGGGGTTCCAGCTGTCGGTCACCCGGACGGGCATCGTGAAGGTTCCGCTGGTGAAGGGCAAACCGCTCCAGGGAGAGGACCTCGAGCGGCTCTCGCCGGAGCAGCGGCTTGAACTCGAGGAGCGCGAGAAGAAGGTAGACGGAGAGATCCGCGATTTCCTGTCCAAGGCCCGCCAGCTCGATAAGGAGGCCCACGAGAAGATCCACGAGCTGAACCGCCGGGTCGCCCACTTCGCCATGGGCCACCAGCTCGACGATCTCAAGGAACGGTATCGGGAGAACCCGCGCATAGCTGAGTATCTCGCCGAGGTAGAAGAGGACATCCTCGGGAACCTGAAGGAGTTCCTCGGCCAGACGCCCGAGCTGCCGTTCCGCATGGAGGGCATGGACAAGGCAAGCTTCCTGGAGCGCTACCGGGTGAACGTGCTCGTGGACAACGGCGCGACCAAGGGCGGCCCGGTAGTGGAGGAGGCCAACCCCACCTACAACAACCTCATCGGCCGCATCGAGCGCAAGATGCGGCTCGGCATGGCCTTCACGAGCTTCATGATGATCAAACCGGGCTCCGTGCTCCAGGCCAACGGGGGCTATCTGATCGTGAACGCCCTGGACGTGCTCAGGAATCCTTTTTCCTGGGAGGCGCTCAAGCGCGTCTTCAAGAAGAACGAGGTGAAGATCGAGGACCTGGCCGAGCTCTACGGCATTTCCACTGCCGGCATCAAGCCCGAGCCGATCCCGGTGTCGCTCAAGATCATCATGCTCGGCAGCCCCTGGCTCTATTATCTGCTCTACTACTACGACGAGGACTTCCGGAGCATCTTCAAGGTCAAGTCCGACTTCGACACGCAGATGGATGCAGGCCAGAGCGAGAAACTGCGCTACGCAACCTTCATCGCTGCCATGGCGGCGCAGGAGAAGCTGCTCCCCTTCAGCCGCGAGGCCGTGGCCGAGGTGGTTGACTATGCGGCGCGTCTCGCCGAGAAGCAGGGGAAGCTGTCGCTCCGGTTCAGCGAGCTGTCGGACCTGGTACGCGAGGCCTCCTACTGGGCGGGAGGGGCCGGGGAGAAGGCCGTTGCTGCGGAGCACGTGGACAAGGCGCTCAATGAGAAGGTCTATCGCGCTAACCTGCTGGAAGAGCGCATCCAGGAACTTCTGGCCGACGGGACGATCTTGGTGGACATCGCCGGCTCGGTCGCCGGCCAGGTGAACGGCCTGTCGGTCTACGACCTCGGCGACTTCTCATTCGGAAAACCGTCGCGCATCACGGCGCGCGTCTATCTCGGCAAGGCCGGCGTGGTGGACATCGAGCGCGAGGCAAAGCTCTCGGGCCGGATCTACAACAAGGGGGTGCTGATCCTGTCAGGCTATCTCGGCGGGCGGTACGCCCAGGAACGTGCGCTCTCGCTCTCGGCGAGCCTTGCCTTCGAGCAGAGCTACGGCGATATCGAAGGAGACAGCGCTTCCACGGCCGAGCTCGTTGCGCTGCTTTCCGCCGTTGCCGAGGTCCCGGTCCGGCAGGGGCTGTCGCTCACCGGCTCTGTCAACCAGAAGGGCGAGATCCAGCCCATCGGCGGAGTGAACGAGAAGATCGAGGGGTTCTTCGCGGTCTGCAAGGCAAAAGGCCTCACCGGCGACCAGGGCGTGGTCATCCCGAAGGCGAACGTCAAGAACCTCATGTTGAAAAAGGAAGTTGTCCGGGCTGTCGCGGACGGAAAGTTCCGGATCTACGCGGTCTCGACCGTTGACGAAGCGGCATCGCTGCTTACCGGCATGCCGGCTGGCGAGCGAAAGCAGGACGGGACGTGGCCGGAAGACACGTTCAACTTCCTCGTGGACAAGCGACTCAGGGACATGGCGAAGAAACAGAAAGCCGACGAGAAGGGAGAGAAGAAAGAGGAGGAAAAGAAGAAGAACGAAAACAACGAGGAACCGAAGAAGAAGGAGCCGGGCCCGTGAGCGGTCGCAAGCGGAGCCGTCGCTGAATCTGCAAAGACCGACCGTGGCATTGACCTTTAGTCGTATCATGAGTTCATACCCCAAAAATACCCGCCATCGGGTAGCTTCCAAGTTGCTATAATTCTCCTATTCCCCAATCACTGATCACCAAAATGCCGAACCTATTGTGTGTGAAGCAGGGCTGGCAAGCGGAAGGTCCTAAAGGTCAAGACGGCCGAGCTGCCGAAGAATGAGTTTTTTGAGCATGCTCGGTTCTTTTCTTGAAGCACCGAGGGGAAGCGACACCTGCGAAGCGCTGAGAATAGAACACATATCCGGAGTTCTGGCGGTTGCTGAAGACCGCCTGGAGAGAAAAGGAGGCTATATGGATAGACGCTTGTTAAGAAGGTCATTCATTCTGCGATGGACAGTGGCGGCCCTGTTTGCTCTTTTAGCTTTCGCACCCGCAGCAGATGCAGCGCAAGCGCCGTACGGACAGATCGTGGTCTTCGGTGACAGCCTGTCCGATTCCGGCAACGCCTTCGCGCTGAGACATGCGCAGAGCATTCCTCCCTATGACACACTCGACGCGCTGCTCATCCCCTCCGCGCCGTACGCAAAAGGCGGCCATCATTTCAGCAACGGAGCAACGTGGGTCGAGCAGTTCGCCCGGCCTTCGGGACTGGCAGGCAGCGTTCGGCCTGCTTTTCAGGGAGCAGGCGTCAAGGCATCCAATTATGCGGTTGGCGGCGCCAGGGCATATGATGATGGGATCAACGTCGATCTCGGGGCGCAGGTGAACGCGTTTCTGACCGATACTGGAGGCAAGGCACCATCCGACGCCCTGTACGTGGTCGAGTTCGGCGGTAATGACGTGCGCGATGCCTTGGCGGCGCTTGCTTCGGGCGGCGATCCCGCTACGATCATCGGCGCCTCGCTCGCATCGATCGGAAGCAGCATCGAAGCTCTGCACGCCGCGGGTGCAAAGAAGTTCCTCGTCTGGAACGTTCCCGATCTGCGGGTGACTCCGGCGATACACATCCTCGACAGTGTGTCTCCCGGCGCAAGCCAGGCGATTGGCGTCTTGGAGCAGACGTTCAACGCCGGGCTCGGGTCGCTCCTGGCACAGCTCTCCGGGCTTCCCGGCATAGAGATCAAGTTGCTTGACGCGTTCCAGAAGGTGAATGACATTGCGGCAGATCCCGCCGCGTATGGACTGGATGTGGTGAATGCGGCGTGTGTGACACCGGACGTCTCGCCCTTCGACTGTCAGAGGCCTGACGATTACCTGTTCTGGGACGGCATCTATCCGACCAAGGTGGTCCATGCTATTTTTGCCCAGGAGGCAGCTTTCGTTCTCGCGCACTAGTCTCGCTCCCCTCTGAGCGGGGCTTCCGAAAAAGCGAGACCATTTGTGGCATGATCGTTACGAAGCACGACACCGGCGGCGTGAGGCACGAGGGGAGTCGGATATCATCCGGATGCTGGCACGCGCGGCGGGGACCTAGAAGTGTATCCGCAGGGAAAGAACAAAGGAGGGTAGGAAGATGAAGAT
>JBAIYC010000088.1:0-4749 GCA_037916085.1 Nitrospirota bacterium
CGCGAGAGCCAGGGCGGACTTGCCATGTCGGTCGTCAGCGTGGACAGTCAGATCTCCGATGATCTCGTGGACAAGATCAAGAAACTTCCGAACGTGCTGTCCGCGAGGACGATCAGGATCTAGAACGGGGTCAGAAGATGCAACCCTCTCCGGGGGCGCGAGCGATCGCGCCCTTTTGTGCGCAGAGGGCCAAGGCGGCACAAAGGAGACCATATGCCAGTATTAGTCGTGGTCGGCGCCCAGTGGGGCGATGAAGGCAAGGGAAAGATCATAGACCTCCTCACGGAGAGGGCCGATGTCGTGGCGCGCTACCAGGGGGGCCACAACGCGGGCCATACGGTCGTGGTCGGTATGGACGAGTTCATTCTCCATCTGATCCCGTCGGGCATCCTGCACAAGGGCAAGACCTGCATCATCGGCAACGGCGTGGTGGTGGACCCGGCAGCCCTCATCGAGGAAATGGACGGGCTCCAGGCGCGTGGTATCCGGTTCGAGAAGAACTTCTTTATCAGCCAGAACGCGCACCTCATCATGCCCTATCATAAGGCCATCGATATGGCCAGCGAGAAGCTCAAGGGCAACAAGAAGATCGGCACCACCGGCCGGGGAATCGGTCCGGCCTATGCCGACAAGATCAGCCGCAAGGGCATCCGTGTGGCGGACCTTCGGGACCCGGAGCGGTTCCGTGACAAGCTCGCGACGAACATCGGCGAAGCGAACTTCCTGCTCGACCGGTTCTACAATGCGCCCCTGGTCCACCAGGATGTGGTGTACGACGAGTATCTGCGGTACGCCGAGCGGATCGGGAAGTACATCGCCGATACCACGCTGATGCTCGGCGGTGCGGTGGCACGCAGGAAGAATATCCTCGCCGAGGGTGCCCAGGGAACGCACCTAGACGTGGACCACGGTACCTATCCCTTTGTGACCTCGTCCTCGCCCACGGCGGGCGGGGCCTGCACAGGCCTCGGCATCGGGCCGAACGCCATCGGCGAGGTCATTGGCATCGTGAAGGCCTATACCACTCGCGTCGGCAGCGGACCCTTTCCCACGGAACAGGAGAACGCCCTGGGCGAACTGCTGCGCGAGCGGGGCAGGGAGTACGGCGCAACGACCGGCAGGGCGCGGCGGTGCGGCTGGATGGACGCCCTCATCGTGCGTCACGCAGTTCGCGTGAACGGGATGACGAGCATCGCGCTGACCAAGCTCGACGTGCTGGACACGCTCGACGAGATCAAGATCTGTGTGGGCTACAAGCATCAGGGAACACTCTACAGGGAGATGCCGGCTGACCTGACGGTGTTGCAGGAGGGCACGCCCCAGTACATCACCATGCCGGGGTGGAAAGAGACCACGATCGGCATTAAGAAGTACGGGCAGCTGCCCAAGAAGGCCCGTGCTTACGTCGAGAAGGTCTGCAAGATCTGCGGCGTGAAGCCGTCGATCATCTCAACGGGAGCCCGGCGCGATGAGACCATCATCCTGGAGCAGCCGTTCAAGAAGAAGAGGTAACGCCGCATTCAAGGTTCAAAGTGCATGTTGAACATCGAACGCGCAACCTCGGATGGTCAATTGTCTATTGACGCACAGGCGCTTCTTTGCTAATATACGCGTCTTGCGGTGAAGCGGGCCGGTAGCTCAGTTGGTAGAGCACCGCCCTTTTAAGGCGGGTGTCCTGGGTTCGAATCCCAGCCGGCTCACCAACACAATTGCAGAGTGCGGAATCCGGGTCGTAAGAGAAGGCCCAGGCATTTTGAATCCGCAATCCGAAATTCATCAATCCGAAATACACGTCCCCATCGTCTAGCCCGGCCCAGGACACCGCCCTTTCACGGCGATAACGGGGGTTCGAATCCCCCTGGGGACGCCAGTCAATTCATGAGGTTAGCTATCCAGCTAGCCTCTTTTCTTTTTCCACCGTAACCGGAACGTAACTACTCTCCGTGTCGTCCAGCACGTTTACGGTAGCCCCAAGATTCCTGCCGACAGACGGCTGTCCCGGATGGTCACGCGAAGGTGTTGTTCCCGAAGATCCTTGGTCCAACACGCCTGTCTCAGCAATCGGTGAAATCTACCTATTGACACTCCACCCATTCGGTCATATAGTCGCTATAGATTGTTTCGCATCTATGCACGTGGCCTGCATGGAGTGTCTCCATCTCGTTGTCAGTGCATGACGTGCAGTGCGAGCGAGCGATCGGATAGCGGATGAATGAAACGGAGCGGACTAGAGCAAGCATAGTGACAACGTTCCCCGAACGCTCAATTGACTAAATCCATGAGAGCCCGTGCGAAGCCAGGGATGACAGTATGAGTAATCCAGATGGAATAAATATTTTACTGACATCAGTTGGCAGGAGAAGCTATGTAGTCGAGTATTTCAAAGATGCACTACGTGGGATTGGCAGTATCCATGTGTGCAATTCAAGCCCAACAATATCATTTCAATCGGCAGATGCCAGTTTTGTTGCTCCCGCAATACACGATGGAGACTACATTTGGGCACTGCTTGAATACTGCAAAAAGAACTCTATAACTGCTATTCTGTCGTTATTTGATATAGATCTTCCTGTCCTAGCGAAACACAGAAAAGCATTTTCCGATATAGGAACAAAAGTAGTCTTAGCGGATGAAGAAGCGGTATCGATATGTAATGACAAATGGAAAACATACGATTTTCTGCTGAGAAATGACATTAAGACACCAAGGACGTATTTAAGATTAGCCGATGCCAAAGAAGCGATCGATGCGGGTGAGTTAATGTTTCCGGTCGTTATAAAACCCCGCTGGGGCATGGGGTCCATCGGTATTCATGTCGCTGATAATGAGAACGAACTGGATGTTCTCTATAGCATAACATCTAAGGATATCCTTAATTCCTATCTTAAATATGAATCCGCAGCTGACCCTGCTAATGCAGTTCTTTTCCAACAAGGGCTCAAGAGTCAAGAACACGGTCTCGATGTCTTAAATGATTTGGAAGGCAATTATATTTCAACCTATGCCAAGAAAAAGGTCTTCATGCGTGCTGGTGAAACAGATTTAGGCCAAATCGTCCAGCCAACTCCCTTTGAAGAAATAGCAAGAAAGATCAGTAATAGAATAAAACACGAAGCTGTTCTGTCAGTTGATTGCTTTGTCTGTGAAAGTGGTATCTACGTTACAGAATTAAACTGCAGAATTTCCGGGCATTATCCGGTAAGCCATCTGGCCGGAGTTGATATACCGAAACAGATTGTCAAATGGCTGCAAGGAAAAGGAACTGACAAATCGCTTTTGATATGCAAGGAAGGGATACGGGTCACAAAAGACTTGGTCCCAAGAATATTAAGAGTCTGATACGAGTGAGTGCATTACGCTATTGATAACTTCTAGAGGAATCAGAGTATGTATGGCTCTGGTTCCTTTTCTTTTTGGTACGCAGATGCTGCACAAGAACAGAACGCTAGAGAATTGAGCGTGGCCCCGCTAGATCGGCAAGCCGGTCGGTCTGCGAGAGCTGCGGACTGGGTGGGATGCGCCTGAGGAAGACTTAGCGCGAAAACAGTGAGGAAAGAAGCTGCAGCACGATGGCACCTGCCTGATTCGCCGCGATGTGTGGGGCGCCGTCGATCAGGCTGTGTGAGCAGTTTTTGGCGCCGGTGCGGTCAGGCATGGCGTCCAAAAAGAGCGGGCCAGATCCCCGATGCCCGACTGCACATCGACGACCTGGCCCCTGAGGTTGCTATCCCCTGGTGACGCCGGAATAATAACGGAGCCGTATAATGAACGCTCCGGCCTTCTTATCTTTAGAGCGTTTTCGAGACTTCCGCTGAATAACCGCTCTCCTGCCCGGACGTATCAGTGTCTGTCACGGAGAAGTAGTAGGTGCCCGGGGCAAGGCTCAAGGACTGCGTTACGGTCGCGGTGCCGGGATTGTTGACGACGACTGACTGTGTATACGATCCCGATACGGTCCCGTAATAGATCTTATACTGGCTCAGATCGGTCGCCGGGTTCAGCGCGGTCCCATCCTGTCTTGTCGTGGGCGCGTTCCACGTCAGCGACGCGGTGCCATTGCCGATCACCGTGAGCGTCGTTGTTCCCGAAATGCTCCCCGATGCGGCCTTGATCGTGGACGATCCGGCAGCGACACCCGTGGCGAGACCGTTTGAACCCGCTGCGTTGCTGATTGTCGCGGCCGCCGTATTGGATGAGCTCCAGGTTACCGCTGCCGTCAGGTTCTGCGTGGTGCTGTCGGAGTAGGTTCCCGTGGCCGTGAACTGCTTGGTGGTCCCGCTGCCGATCGAAGGAGCAAGCGGAGTAACCGCAATGGAGCTCAGTGTTGCGGCAGTTACCGTCAGCGTGGTCGAACCGGAGACGCTTCCGGACGTTGCGGTGATCGTCGTAGTGCCGGCGGCGACCGAGGTGGCGAGACCGTTTGAGCCCGCCGCATTGCTGATCGTCGCGGCCGCCGTATTGGATGAGCTCCAGGTTACCGCTGCCGTCAGGTTTTGCGTGGTATTGTCGGAGTAGGTTCCCGTGGCTGTGAACTGTTTGGTGGTCCCCTTGGCGATGCTCGGATTGGTCGGGCTCACGGCGATGGAAACGAGCGTTGCCGGCGTTACCGTCAGCGTGGTCGAACCGGAGATGCTTCCGGACGTTGCCGCGATCGTCGTAGTGCCGGCGGCGACCGAGGTGGCGAGACCGTTTGAGCCCGCCGCATTGCTGATCGTGGCGGCCGCCGTATTGGATGAGCTCCAGGATCGG
>JBAIYC010000089.1:0-12469 GCA_037916085.1 Nitrospirota bacterium
GAGGCGCAGGAGAGGGACGGGTGGTTCGCCCTTCCTCAGATCATCGGGTTCGTCGTCTTCTTCATCGCAGGCATCGCCGAGACACATCGCCTCCCTTTCGACCTGCCCGAGGCCGAGAGCGAGCTCGTTGCCGGCTTCCACTCCGAATACTCGGGTCTCAAGTTCGGGCTCTTCTTCGCCGGCGAATACATGGGCATCACGCTTGTTTCCGCGCTCATCACGGCGCTTTTCTTCGGCGGCTGGATGGGACCCTGGCTGCCGCCGGTCGTTTGGTTCATGATA
The DNA here is from genome assembly GCA_037916085.1 of Nitrospirota bacterium. Taxonomy (GTDB): domain Bacteria; phylum Nitrospirota; class UBA9217; order UBA9217; family UBA9217; genus JAKAHZ01. The sequence continues at coordinate 283 of JBAIYC010000089.1, forward strand.
AAGACGTTCCTGTTCATCGCCGTCTTCATCCTGCTCCGCGCGTCGCTTCCCCGGCCGCGGTACGACCAGCTCATGGCCTTCGGCTGGAAGGTCTGCCTGCCGCTGACGCTGGCGAACCTGCTGGTGACGGGAGCGGTTGTGCTGATGAAACGGTAGATGCCGGCAAAAAGGCACCGATTGCGTCATTGCGAGGAGCATGGCGACGAAGCAATCTCGTATCTGACTGCGGGATTGCCGCGTTCCCTGCGGTCGCTCGCAATGACAGCGAAGAAGAAAATAGTTCTCTTAATCGCAATATGTTCAGTCTCTTGAAATCGATAGCGACGGTCCTCCTGACCATGTTCCGCAGGCGGGCCACGATCCAATACCCCGAGGAGCGGCCCTACATCCCGCCGCGGTGGCGGGGGCGGATCATCCTGTCGCGCGATCCCGACGGCAGGGAGCGCTGCGTCGCCTGCAACCTGTGCGCCGTTGCCTGTCCGGTGGACTGCATAGCGCTCCAGGCGACCGAGGATTCGACAGGACGCCGCTACCCCTCGTTCTTCCGGATCAACTTCTCCCGCTGCATCTTCTGCGGCTACTGCGAGGAAGCCTGCCCGACCTATGCGATCCAGCTGACGACGGATTTTGAGATGGGCGAGTACGTCCGGCAGAACCTGGTGTATGAGAAGGAAGACCTCCTGATCAGCGGGCCCGGAAAGTACCACGGATACAGCTTCTACGACGTGGCGGGTCTCGCGATTGGAGGCAAGGACAAGGGTGAGGGGCAGAACGAGGAGCCGCCGGTGGACGTGAAGAGCCTGCTGCCATGAAGGCGTAGGACAGGAGCTTTGACACGGAAGACCCGGATGGACAGCGGATAAAGGCAGATAGGTCCGAATCATGCCTTTTCATAGGCAGTTGTCATGCATCCTCTGTGTCAATGGTTCTGATCATATCGTATGAATACTCTCTTCTACATATCCGCGCTTGTCGCCGTACTGGCCACAGTCCTGGTCATAACCCGGTCGAACGCCGTGCACGCGCTCCTGTACCTCATCGTCTCGCTCCTGGCGGTGGCACTCATCTTCCTCACCCTCGGTGCTCCGTTCGTTGCCGCGCTGGAGGTCATCATCTACGCGGGCGCCATCATGGTACTCTTCATCTTCGTCATCATGATGCTGAACCTGAGCGCAGAGGCGGCCAAAGAGGAGCGCCAGTGGCTCCAGCCGGCGATCTGGAAGGGGCCGGCGCTTCTCTGCGCGGTCCTCGCCGGAGAGCTGATCTATCTCTTCTTCGCAGAGCACCTGAGGCTCGCCCGCTCGGAGATGATCACACCGAAGCTGGTGGGCGTCGCGCTCTTCGGTCCCTATGTTCTCGGTGTCGAGCTGGCGTCAATGCTGCTGCTCGCCGGGCTGGTGGGAGCATATCATCTGGGGAGACAAGAAGAGAAGAACTAGACACTGAGGACGCTGATTCTTCTTTTCGTTTTATCCGCTTTTATCATAGCCTCTATCAGTGTCGATCAGTGTCAAGAAAGGACCTGCTGCACATGACAGTTTCGATCCCCATGGAACACGGCCTTATCCTGGCGGCCATCCTGTTCGTCCTCGGCCTTCTGGGTGTCCTCGTCCGGAGGAACATCGTGTTCATGCTCATGTCCGTCGAGATCATGCTGAACGCCGTGGGTCTTGCCTTCATCGTGGCCGGCGCGAAATGGGGCCAGGTGGACGGGCAGGTCATGTTCCTCTTCATCCTCACCATGGCGGCCGCCGAGGTGTCTGTAGGTCTGGCGCTGGTGCTCCAGATCTACCATCGCCACCGGACCCTCGATGCCGATAGGGTCAACAGCATGAAGGGATGATATACGCTTGCTTGGACTCTGAACGTTGAGCCTGGAGCTTTCATGTTCGATCTTCTCTTCCTCATACCGGCCCTTCCCTTTGCGGGGTTCATCATCCTTGCCCTCGCAGGGAAAGGGCTGCCGCGGCAGATCGCGGCGGTTCTCGGATGCGCGTCCGTGGGGCTGTCAGCGCTGATCTCGGTCGTCATCGCGGTCCGGTTCATGGTCTCTCCGCCCCAAGGCGACCGGCTCATCCAGACCCTCTGGACCTGGCTGAGCGCCGGGAACCTGTCTGTCAGCATAGCCTTTGCACTGGATCCGCTCTCTCTCCTCATGGTCCTGGTCATAACGATCGTCGGTTTCCTCATCCATGTGTATTCGACGGAGTACATGCAGCACGACGAAGGGTACAGCCGGTTCTTCGCCTATCTGAATCTCTTCGTGGGAGCAATGCTCACGCTTGTGCTCGCCGACAACCTCCTGCTGCTCTATCTCGGATGGGAAGGCGTAGGCCTCTGCAGCTATCTTCTCATCGGCTTCTGGTACAGCGACCCGGCGAACGGAAGGGCTGCCCGCAAGGCCTTCATCACGACCCGCGTGGGCGACACGGCGCTCATCATCGGTCTTTTCCTGCTCTTCACGAACCTGGACACGCTTACGATCCGTGATATCGTGGCGCTGGCGCCGTCACGGCTCCCTGCAGGGTCGGCGCTTGCCTTTGCCGCGGCAGCGCTTCTTCTGGGAGGCGCGGTCGGCAAATCGGCCCAGCTGCCGCTCCAGGTCTGGCTGCCCGACGCGATGGCAGGCCCCACGCCGGTGAGCGCCCTCATCCACGCCGCGACCATGGTGACAGCCGGCGTCTACCTCATCGCGCGGATGAACGCGCTTTTCGCGCTCGCCCCCGTCGTCCAGTTCGCCGTCGCGGTCATCGGAGCGGCCACATTGCTCCTTGCCGGGTGCAGCGCGCTCGTACAGAACGATCTCAAGCGCGTCCTCGCCTACTCGACGATCAGCCAGATCGGCTACATGTTCCTCGCCCTCGGTGTGGGCGCCTGGTCCGCGGCGATGTTCCATTTTCTGACCCACGCCTTCTTCAAGGCGCTCCTCTTCCTCGGCGCGGGCGTCGTGATCAAGGCAGTGGGCGACGAACACGACATCCGCCGCATGGGCGGCCTCCGGCGGGAGCTCCCTCTCACCTTCTGGACCTTTGTGATCGGCTCGGCCTCCCTCGCGGCCCTGCCCTTCGTTACCGCCGGATTCTACAGCAAGGACCGCATCCTCATGGACGTCTGGTCCTCCCCTGCGGGAGGAACGCTCCTCTGGCTGGCGGGCGCAGTCGGCGCGTTCATCACCGCGGTCTACACCTCCCGCATGCTCTTCCTGGTCTTCTTCGGCCCGTCAGGAACTGCTGTCACCGCGCGGCCGGGGAAGCGCATGGAGGTCACTCTTTTCGTCCTTGCTGCTTTTTCCACGATCGCCGGCTTCATCGAGCTTCCGCCGTTCATGGGTGATTTCCGGCCCTTCTCGGGATTCCTCGGCCCGGTCCTGCCTCCACTCCCGGTCCATCATGAGGCCGCCGGGCAGGAACTGGCACTTCTGTTCGTAACGGAGGCCCTTTTGGCCGCGGGCATCGCCCTTGCGTATGTGCTCTTCCTGCGAAGCAGGCCCCGCGGGGAAGCGATGGGGGCTATCCGCTCTTTTTGGCGTTCCGGCTGGGGATTCGACTGGCTCTATGGGAAGCTTTTCGTCGCGCCGGTTGTCTGGTTCAGTCGCGCCAACCGCCATGACGCCGTTGACGACGTCTTTACCGGCACCGCGCATCTGACCGTCTGGCTGCACCGGCGACTGTCCGCAACACAGACCGGCAGCATCCGCTGGTATGCCGCCGGCATCGCGCTCGGCGCGGCAGTCATTCTGGGGATCGTGATCCTGTCATGATACTTTTCCTCATCATACTGCTGCCGCTCATCGGAGGCGTCCTCGCCTGGATCGCGGAGCGGAAGAGCGCCCTGCTCAGCCGGTGCGTCTCGCTCTTCGCGCTCTTTGCCGCTACGCTGCTGGTGGTGAGGCTTTGGACAGGTTCCGCGGGTACCCTGGAGGTGGGCCGCGGCATCTGGCTCGAAAAACTCGTCCTCCCCTGGATCCCTCAGTTCGGCATCGGCTTCCAGCTCGCTGTGGACGGCCTCAGCCTGGTCCTGGCCTCGCTCACCCTCTTCCTCGGCATCGTTGCAGTTCTGTGCTCCTGGACGGAGGTCCGGGAACGGGTCGGATTCTTCCATTTCAACCTGCTCTGGATCGTCGCGGGCATCCTCGGCGTCTTCCTGTCCCTCGACCTCCTGCTGTTCTACGTCTTCTGGGAGCTCATGCTCATCCCCATGTACTTCCTGATCAGCATCTGGGGCCATGAGGGCCGCGTCCGGGCTGCATGGAAGTTCTTCCTCTTCACCCAGGCGGGCGGCCTGCTGATGCTCCTGTCCATCCTTGTCCTCTATTTCGCTCACGGACGCGAGACGGGCATCTTCACCTTCGACTATGAGCTGCTCCTGGGAACCCCCTTATCGCCAGCAGTCTCCTTCTGGACGATGCTCGGGTTCTTCATCGCCTTCGGAGTGAAGCTTCCGGTGGTCCCCTTCCACACCTGGCTGCCTGACGCTCATACCGAAGCGCCGACGGCCGGGAGCGTGATCCTCGCCGGGCTGCTCCTCAAGACGGGCGCCTACGGCATGCTGCGCTTCCTGCTGCCCCTGTTCCCGGAAACAGCCGGCCTTCTTGCGCCGGCTGCCATGGTCATCGCCGTCATCGGCATTGTCTACGGCGCCCTGGTGGCCTTCGGTCAGACCGACCTGAAGCGCCTCGTCGCCTATACAAGCGTGAGCCATATGGGGTTCGTTCTGCTCGGCATCTTTGCGGGGAATATCACCGCCCGCTCCGGCGCAGTCCTTCAGATCGTCGCCCACGGCATCAGCACCGGGGCTCTGTTCCTGCTTGTGGGCATGATTCAGGAGCGCATCCATACCCGCGAGCTCGGCAGGATGGGCGGGTTCTGGTCCGGCGTGCCGCGCCTGAGCGCATTCGGTCTCCTGTTCTGCCTTGCATCCCTCGGACTCCCCGGCTTCGGCAATTTCGTGGCCGAGTTCCTGGTCCTTCTCGGAACGTACCGGTCAAGCGTACCGCAGTCCGCCCTTGCCGCGTCCGGGCTCGTCCTTGCAGCTGTCTACTCGCTCTGGATCGTGCAGAAGGTCTTTCACGGCGAGGTGACGGAACAAAGAGGCCTCATGGACCTGTCGGTCCGGGAAACGTTCATCCTGGCAGTGCTCGTCGCTGCCATCTTCTGGCTGGGGCTGCATCCGGCGGCCGTGATCGACATTACCGGTCCGGTCCTGGAGAACATACCCTGCTGCGGCCAAGTGGCCGGCATCTTTCAATGACCATGACCTCTTCTGACCTCATGGCTCTCGCCCCCTTCGTCGTGATCGGAGCCGCCGCGGTCGCGGTCCTGCTCCTGATCGCACTGCGGCGCCGCCACGGGCTTACAGCGTTCCTCGCGGCAGCCGGCATTGGACTTGCGCTCCTGTCCGCATATCTTATCGCGCCGTACGTGCCCCGGACGATCACTGGCCTGCTCTCCGTTGACCGCTTCGCCCTTTTCTACACGACGCTCATCCTCGTAGCGGCACTCTCGGTCTGCGCGCTGTCCTATCCCTATCTCGCACAGCTGCCCGGACGGAAGGAGGAGTTCTATGTCCTCCTCCTCATCGCTTCCCTCGGCGCCTGCGTGTTGACCGCCAGCATTCACCTGGTCTCGTTCTTCCTCGGCATCGAGGTGCTGACGGTCTCGCTCTACGGCATGATCGCCTATGTCCGGTCGAGCGACCGCGGCCTGGAGGCGGGTCTCAAGTATCTCATGCTGGCCGCGGTGTCATCGGCCTTCATCCTCTTCGGCATGGCCCTGGTCTACGCGGAGACCGGCAGCATGGACTTCGGCGGCATCATCGAACGATCTGCCGACGTCCATCCGCTGCTGCTTCTGACCGGTTTCGGTATGATCATCGTCGGCGCCGGGTTCAAGCTTGCAGCCGTTCCCTTCCATCTCTGGACGCCGGACGTCTACGAAGGCGCGCCTGCGCCTGTCACCGCCTTCATCGCGACGGTCTCGAAGGGCGCGGTCTTCGCGGTCCTGCTCCGGTTCACCGGTGTGATGGATCTTACGCCAGGCTCGGCCGTCTCCCAGGTCCTGTCCCTCATCGCCGTTCTGTCGATGGTGATCGGCAATATCCTCGCCCTACAGCAGACCAACGTGAAGCGCCTGCTTGGCTATTCCTCCATTGCCCATGCCGGATACATCCTGGTGGCGTTCCTGGCAGGCGGCCGGGACGGCCGCGCCGCAGCAACCTTCTATCTGGCGGCCTACCTGCTCACGAACCTCGGCGCCTTCGGGACAGTCACGGTCTTGTCCCGGAAGGACAGTGACGCCGCGACTACCGACGACTACCAGGGACTGGCATGGCGCAGGCCGGGACTTGCAGCAGTCCTGACCGTTATGCTGCTTTCCCTTGCCGGCATGCCGATCACCGCGGGGTTCATCGCGAAGTTCTTTGTCGCTGCGGCCGGCGTCAACGGATCACTTTGGGCACCTGTCTCGGCACTGGTGCTCGGCAGCGTCATCGGCCTCTTTTATTATCTGCGGCTCATCTCCCTCCTGTTCGCGGGACCCGGCAGCGTCATTCCCTTGCCGCACGCCCCCTCGGCCGTGAACGGCGGCGTCCTCGGCGTCCTGGTCCTGTTGGTTCTCCTCGTCGGAGTCTATCCCGGCCCCCTGCTGGATATCATCGGCCACATCTTCCTCTGAAACCCCCGCCGATACGACCATTCGAACAACAACAGCGGAATCGATCAAACAGGGTGCGTACACAACAGGGCCTGCGGCGATTGCCGCATCCAGCCGCCCTCCGGAAGACCCGTTGGTAGTGTCTCAGGGCGACACTACCAGCCCGTTCCCGGGATTGACACCCACTAAATTCTGTGCTAGCTTTAATTAGTTGTTTCGCTACTCCTTAATCGGCGAGAGGGTGATCAAGGCAAGTAGTGTGCGTCCTGGCTTCTCATGTTCTGAACGTTCACGCGAAGTTCATCCGGGTTGCTACATTCATGGTTCTTTTAGCAATAATGGAAAGAGGAGGTGCAAACCATGAACCCAACGTTTGAGTGGCAAGACAGGAAAGATGAACGCTATCTGCTGCTGCACTTTGCGAGGCACTTCTCAGCAGAGAGCGCGCGGGACGCTATTAGAACGATTTCCCCCATGATCATGAAGACAGAGGGAAAGATAACCATGGTCTGGGAATGTTCGGACATGGCCGGCTTCGACCAGGCGGCCCGAGAGGCCTGGCAGATCTTCGTGAAGGATATAAAGTCTAAAATAGAGAGGATCCATCTGGTTTCAAACAAATTGCTGATCCGTTCCGGTGCGGTCGTGGTGGGTATCTTCGCCGGCATCAAGATCAATACGTGGGCAAAGATAGATGAGATACCGTAATAGGATCCACTTCTGCGAGGGACCGACGCATGTCAAAAGACAGGCGTGCGGCTTGAATGAAACAGGCGGGTCCACATCGTGGCCCGTCTGACCGAGCTCTTCATTTCTGTTCCTGATGGAGAGCTATCTCTAAGTTTCCCTGTCTCTCCCGCTATCCCGTCGCCCTCTTGGAGGGATCTCCGAGTCCCAGTTGATTTTGCCACAGGCGGTCTTTGTTCCCAGGACGGCGTTCGTCGTATCGAGGTCGTCAGGCGGCGATGGTGATCCTGTTCCTGCCCTGGTTCTTCGAGTCGTAAAGCGCTGCGTCGACGCGGCTCATCAGGCCGTCGATCCTCTCTCCGGGCCGCACACAGGCAATCCCCATGCTGACGGCAACGCCGATCCGCTTCTCTCCCCCAAGCCGGACCTCCGTCCGCTGGACCGTTTCCCGGACCTTCTCGGCGATGTGCTGCGCCCCTTCCATCGCCGTCTCCGGCAGGATGATCAGGAATTCGTCGCCGCCATACCGTCCAGCCAGGTCGACCTTGCGAAGGGAGTTCCGCAAGATCGCAGAAACGACCTGGATTGCCGTATCGCCCGCAAGATGCCCGTGCGTATCATTGACCTCTTTGAGATTGTCCATGTCGCAAAGGATGACGGACATGTCGGACCGAAACCGCCGCGCACGCTCGATCTCGTACGAAAGCTGTTCGTTCAGCGCCCTGCGGTTCAGAAGGCCGGTCAGTCCGTCGACCGATGAAAGGAATTCCAGCCGATCGATCAGCCTCTTGCGCTCCTCCTCGGCCATCTTCCTGTCCGTCACGTCCCGGGTATATTCAATGACGCTGACGACCCTCCCCGCCTCGTCGATGATGGGGTAGGTGAATATCTCAATCCAGAGCTCCTCTCCCGACCTGAGCTCGATCTTCTTCTCCTTGGCACAGGGGTCGCCCGATTGGAGCGTCTTTCGAATGAGGCATCCTTCGCATACATCGTCCCTGCCTTCGAGCGCCTTGTAGCAGGTCCGGCCAACGATGTCCTCGACCGTCCGGTCCTTGAGGTTGGCGTAGGCCTTGTTCGCACGGACAATAGTGTAGTCGGGATTCAAGATGCAGAACGGGTCATGGATACTGTCAAATATGCTGTTCAGGAACCGTTCCGAGCGGCGGAGCGTCTCGTCCTGCCGTTTTCGCTCCGTGATGTCGCGCATAATGCAGATGCAGGTCCTGTCGGGAAGCATGGTGATCGTCGCTTCCTGAAGGAAATCTTCACCGCTCTTTCGGTGGGCCGGCAGTTCACCGTGCCACCGCTCCCCCCGTTCCAGCACTGGAAAGAGGTTCTTCTCGATCCATGCCACCTGCTGGTCGTCATAGATAGCGCGGAAAGATCTGCCGAGGAGCTGGAGCGGACTTCCGTATCCCGTTATGGCCGCATAGGCATCGTTGGTGTAGATATATTCGTGGGCCTGGTTGAAGATGGCGATCCCGTCCATCGACGTCTCGATGGCCGTCAAGTGCTTTTCGAGCTCGCCCTGGACCTTTCGCCTCGTTGTCAGGATCCGGACCAGCAGAACTGCAAAGGCCGAATAGAAGAGGATGAGAAACCACTCGATGCTCATGTGCCGCACACCCTGGCGGAACAGGACCGCATCGAGAAACCCCGTGCTCCCCAAAAAAAACGCGTGGATCGCCGCATCGCCGACCCATGCCGTCACGGCGACGAAAAAAATGATGGCAATGTATTTCCGTTCGATCTTCATTACGCCAGCTGTACCGTCGACCCCCATTTCTGCCGGGACGAGACCGCAGCTATACGTTCGTCTTGATGCTGTCCTCCTGGATGCCCAGCACCTGTTCCACGATTTCGGACAGCAGCAAGTCATGGTCGTGGTTCAGGGTGAAGACACGGCACTGGACGACCCGGGCTGGAATATAATCGAAGAAGTCTCGGAGCGGTTCCTTCTCCACCTTCCGGGTCGACGGATTGAATACGTAGATCTGGCGGTCTCCCATCATCAGGGGGTTGATCGGCCTCGGGTCCTGGCTTGCCATGTCCACGCAGAAGGGAAGTTCCTTGATCTTCTCGGGAAGGCGCTTCCGGATCCGCTTGACCAGCTCAGGTGCGTCGATCAGGGTCTTGCCTTTCTCGAAGTAGCGCATCGAGAGCGTGACGTCATAGGCCATCTTCCACTTCACCTCGCGTGCCAGGACGGTCGCCCATTCCCTCGCAAGAGCCGCCGTTGACGTCTCCCCCTCCTTGCCCCACTTCCGAACGGCTTCGAGGAGCGACCAGTCGGTGAGTTCGAGATACGCCGCGAGGTTCTCCGAGGGGTTGTACGGGAACAGCGCAGCCATGGTGTCCTTGAAAAGCTCCTTCAGGTGCTGGTCGATCGCGCGGGTGGTCCGGTGATAGTACACGTTCGTGTACATGTACAGTCGGGCGTTCAGGAACATGTTGAGGGCAGAAAGGCCGGATTTGTGGAGCGTAAGCCCCTTGTCGGTAAAGAACGTGTAGTACATGAGCCGGTCGATGTCCACAGGTCCGACCGCCACTCCGCACATGTATGCGTCGCGCAGGACGTAGTCCAGGTTGTCCACCGTGTAAATGCCCGAAAGGAGCGGCTGAAGGAACGTGAGCCACCGGGGCTGTTTTGCCGCCGCCGGCACGCCCTTGCCGATAAGAAAGGCGATCTGGTCGGGGTCCAGCCGTTCCCGCTTTGCGAACTCGCCCGAGGGGCTCCGCCGGATCTCCCGGATGATGGCGCCGAGCTCGGTCCGGATGATATGCTGCCCCAGCTTCTCGTGGGTCAGGCCGAAGCGCTCCAGGAAGTTGTCATCGAAGAAATGGCCAAAGGGGCCGTGGCCGACGTCGTGCAGCAGCGCTGCCACGCGGAGCAGCTCCTCGATGAACGTGGCGGACGGGCAGTCCGGAACGGCCGCCCGGAGAGAAGGATAGAGATGGCGGGCGAAGCGACCCGCCAGGTGCATGGCGCCGAGAGAATGCTGGAACCGGCTGTGTTCTGCGGAAGGATAGACCCAGCGGGCGCTCTGGAGCTGGTAAATCTGTCGAAGGCGCTGCATCCAGGCGGTGTCGATCAGGTCCTTTTCCGTCTTTTCGGGAATACTGGGCCGTGGCGTGGTGAACGATATATATCCGTGCACCGGGTCGCCCAGGAGGGCGGTTCCGTCGTAAAACTCCTCACCGCGGGAGAGTTCTCTCATATGAGTATTATTATACTTGCTGTGAGCGCCTTGTCAACATATTTTTTTCGGTTTGAACCAAATTTATTAGAACCTACTGCAGGCCGAAGAACTCGCGGATCTTGTGCAGCAACTTTCCCGATTCGTCCCGCTTCCGGCGCTCCAGCGAGGCCGCATCGAGCTTTTCCCGCTGGGCCACCAGGGCTGCCTGGCGCTCCGACAGAATGCGACTCAGCGATTCGGCGATGGCCGGGCTGTTCACCAGCGTGTCCCGGAAGCTCTCCCGATCGATGACCACGAATTCCGCATCGTCCTTCACCCGAATGGTCGCAGTACGGGCGGCGCCGGTCAGCAGGCTCATCTCTCCGAAGAAGTTCCCCGGGCCGAGCGTCGCCACCACGCTGTCGCTACCCGCCTTCTCGACGATCACGTCCACGCTCCCCTTCTTGATGACGTAGAACGAATCTCCCGACTCTCCCTGCCGCACCGGACACTCCCCGGCGGCAAAGGACTTGACTCCCACGGCCTCGACGAGGCGACGACGTTCCTCCTGCGACAAGGGACCAAGGATGTCCACCTTCGCCATGAGCGAAAGCGCCTCCGCCACGGTGCGCTCGTGCTCGGCCCGCTGGCTTTCCGGCGTGATCTCCTTCAGATGGACGGTCTGGACCGGGAATGGGATCTCGATATTGTCGCGTTTCAGCCGATACCAGAGAAGGTTCATGATATCGGACGCGATGTCCGGGTGACGTTCGTACTCATTGATGGCATAGCGGATCTCATAGTGTACTGAGTAATCTCCGTACGTGACGACCCGGACCAGGGGCTCAGGGTGCCGCTCCACGCCCGGGACCGTGGCAACGGCCTCCAGGATCGCTTTCCGTACCGCATTGGGGGGAACGCGGTAGCTCACGCCGATCGAGAGCTTCCGCATGCTGACGGGATCCGGCAGGCTGTAGTTCACTACGGCCTCGGAAAGGACCTTGCCGTTCGGAATGAACACCTCGTTGTGCTCGATGGTCATCATGCGCGTGGACCGGAGCGTAATGTCCAGCACGCGGCCCTCGTGCCCTCCCGCCGCGATCCAGTCCCCCTGCTTCAGCGGCTTCTCCAAGTGGATCGTCAGTCCCGCCAGCATGTTGGCGAGGGTGCTCTGGAACGCGAGACCGATGGTTGCCGTCAGCACCGTCGTCGTGGCGATGAGCGAGGTCACGTTGATCTGGAGCAGTTCCTTCAGCAGGAGCAGGGTGACCACAACGACGATGACCGTGGTGATGATGTTCTTGAAGGCCGCCGGGAAGCTCCCCTTCTTCCATCGGACCACGAACAGGTCGCCGTACATGTACAGCGCCAGGCGCAGTACCGCGAAGGTGAAGATGACCCAGGACAAGAAGTTGAGATGGACGGAGAGACGCGGAAGGCGATCCTGCGCGCCCAGGAGCAGGAACGCCTGGATCGCCACGAAGAGGGCGATCAGTTTCAGACCGGATGCGATGGGCCGCAGCAGGCTGGATTGCTTCGCAAGGATGTTGGTCGCAATGCTCCCGGCCACGAAGAGCCCGATACTGAAGAGCGTAGCCCACAGAAGCGATCCGGTCAGAGCCTGGACAAGTTCCATGAACACCCCCCTACCATACACGGCACGATCGA
>JBAIYC010000090.1:0-9027 GCA_037916085.1 Nitrospirota bacterium
CCGGAACGGATCGAAGATCTGAAGCCGAAGAGGAAAGGTTTCTTCGCGTCCTAGGAGCAGCAGTGATGATCACGGAGCAAAGCGGTCCCGGTCCTGTCCGGTACCGGAGAACGACAGAACCGCAGGCGTCCGCACAGGCCTCGCGCATCGACGAACAACATGCCGACCATCCTGATCACCTATGCCTGGGACGACAACACCGACGGCGACGTGGATTTCATCGCGCAGGAACTGGATCGGGCCGGACTGCGGGCACGGCTTGATCAATGGAATATCCGGGCAGGCGGACGCCTGTGGGACCGGATCGAAGGCGTAATCGGGGGCACAACGGGGCCGGACGGCTGGCTGGTCGTTGCCACAGCGCAGAGCCTCGGCAGTAAAGCGTGCAAGGAAGAATTTGCCTACGCTCTCGGCCGCGCGCTCGCGAGACGCGGCAGCGATTTCCCGGTCATTGCCCTTTTCCCCGGCCCCGTTGACGAGGGCCTGATGCCGGTCGGCATCCGGACCTGTCTCAGCGTCAGTCTTGCCGATCCGGAGTGGGCGGAACGTGTCACGACCGCGATCGAAGGCCGAAGCCCCTCTCTCGTGCGGCCTCAGCTCGAGCCGTTCACGGTCCATATCTACCGGCACGCCTCTGCGGCGGAGCGCCGGGTCGTCATCGAGGTGCGCCCGCGGGCGGGCACCTGGTCCCCGTTCTTTGCTGCCGTCCCTCTGCCCGAGAAGGACCGCGTTCAGCCCCGTATCATCTGCGGCCCGCGCGGACGGGTCCCGCAAGGCGATGCGCCGCCGGACTCCGGTGCGGCGCCGTCGAGTGACAATGCCTGGTGGGTGCTGTTCGCACAGAGCGGAGCAACGCCGACAGAGAGCTATTACATCCACTGTAGTGAGCGGCCAGGCCGGCTGGCCTTCGGCGTCCATGGCGGACGACCGCAGTTCGTTGTCGGTGACCTGAAGCCCTATCCTTCGCGGGATCTCTGATCAGTGCCGGTCGCCGGGCCCGCATCCGGCATTGTCTCCGGCAAAGCATCTTCCCGTCTGATACAGTTACTCTATGCGGATCACCTCTATCACGGCACGGGGATGGAGGCGTGTCAGGACTGCATCGATGCGGGCCCTTCTGACGGCTCTCCTCATCCTTCCGGCATCAGGCTGCTACAAGACCGTCAGCGTAAAGGAAGTCACGCCGGAGACCATGGACAGCCTAGCGCCCGGTGAGGCTCTGATCTTCGGCCGGATGCGGTTGACGGACAACGGCGCGGAAAAGGAACGCTACCTCACGGCGACGGAGCAGCTCGACATGATGCTCGTACGCATCGAGGACGAGCAGGCCCTTGCCGTCAAGCCTGTGCGGGAGGACGGGACGTTCCTCTGGAAGGTGCCGCGGGGGACATACCTGTTGACCCGTCTTCGGTGGTGGGAGTTCCGCGGCTGGTTTCCGATGCGGCCGCGGATCGCGTTCCAGGTCGGCCCCGATGCCAAAGCCTATTATCTCGGGACCCTCCGGATCGATGCGGAGATCGAGCGAGCGGCGCTGAGCGTCAAGCTCAAGGGGTTCACTGTCCAGGTCCGAGACGAGTACGAAAGGGATTCGCTGATCTTGTCAAAGCAGCTTCCGGCCTTTCAGGGAAGCGTTGGGAAGGCCCTGATGGTCCACGATGAGTGCATCCCGGCCGTTACCGAGTCCGAAGTGAAGCAGTCGACGGTCATCAGCGTCCTGCAGTCATTGGGCTTCGGGCTGATGACGATCTATTAGCGGCGAATGGACCATGTCTCTGCCGGGGCCGAGTGGACGACGCCCCCGCCCGCAGGTGCGGCTTCCGGCAGTCGTGAGCTTGACAGGAACATAGGACAAAGGACTTAGCATTTTATAAGGCATATTTCCCTGGTCGATCCCGGCCATGATGGCTAGTGTAAAACGAACGTTCCGGATAAGCGCATTTACGTTCAAGCCCGCGGGACAAGGGCACCAGGGTGGTATAATATATACAGGCGTTGCTGCTGCACACAGGACAGCGTGTGCAAAACGTATCCTGCATTTCGTTGAGAGCATAAGCAGCCAAGACGCAAGAGCGGATGGCACGGCGTATGCTCCAAAGACTGATGACGGACGCCGGGGAAAGCGAACCGCTTCAGGAGAAACACAGAAGCGTGAGTGTCGCTGCCCATGGCCTTTCCCGAGGATCAATGAAATGACGGTGGATACGTAAAAGCAACGCCTTTTGTTTGTTCGATGAGAACGTCCGAAGGCCGGCGGGACCAGAGTCCAGCCGGCTTTCCTTATTTTGATCTTGCACCTCGGCATGAAGAACATCAGGTGAATGATGGAACCGACCGCCGCCAGGACCCTGGTCCGGGATTTGATGCTTGCATTTGCCGACCTCACCGGACTGATGCCCGCGTGGGAAGCGCCGAGGCGCTACCTGTGGACAGACGCATTCGCGGTCTGCAACTTCCTTGAGCTCTATCGCCAGACGCATGATGACCTGTACCGGCAGCTCGCCCTGCGCCTCGTCGACCAGGTCCACCGCGTTCTCGGACGGCACCGCGAGGGCGATTCGCGGACCGGCTGGCTCAGCGGCCTGGGCGATGAGGAAGGCGCACGGCACCCGACGCGAGGGGGGCTGCGGATCGGCAAGGAAAGAAGCGAACGCGGACCGGGTGAACCCTATGACGAACAGGGGGAATGGGACAGGGACGGGCAGTACTATCATTACCTGACAAAATGGATGCACGCGCTCGAACGCGTGAGCCGTGCCACGGGAGACCCGGCGTACCGGAGATGGGCGGTCGAACTTGCGAAGACGGCGCATGCGCGGTTCACCTACCAGGCCAGGCCGGTCGGGGCGAAGCAAATGTACTGGAAAATGAGCATCGACCTCTCCCGTCCACAGGTGGCGTCGATGGGCCATCACGATCCGCTCGACGGGCTCATCACCTATCTCGAGCTTCAGGCTGCCGCGGGATCTTCCGGGGGCCCCACTACCCTCGACCTCGGCGGCGAGATCAGGGACATGGCCGCCTTGTGCGAAGGGAGGCGCTGGGAGACCGATGACCCCTTAGGCATGGGCGAGCTCCTCTCGGCCTCGAACAAGCTGGCCCAGCTCGTTCTCGCCCAAGGGCTTCCGCAGGCGGACCTTCTGGAGGATCTCCTCCGTGCTTCCCTGGTCAGCCTCGGGTCCGGCGCGAGCAGCGACTTCCTGCAGTTCCCCGTCCGGTACCGGCTTGCATTCCGGGAGCTGGGACTTTCCATCGGACTCCACGCGGTCGAGAGATTACCGAGACTCATCCGCGACACGACGCAAGGTGCCGGAAGGAAAGATCGCCTTCTCTCGCTGACCGAAGGCCTGATGCAGCATGTTCCCCTCGGGGAGCGCATCGAGACCTATTGGCTCGATCCGGGGAACAGGCAAGGGGCCCAGTGGACGGAGCACCGCGACATCAACATGGTGATGCTCGCCACCAGCCTGGCCCCCGAAGGATATCTCGCCCCGTGATGCCGCGCGGGGGCCTCTCGGCGATCAGGATCATCTCTTCCTTAAGGATCAGAGCCCGTTCATTCAGGGGCGACAGAGGGACGCGCAGCCGCATGCGAGGATAGACATGCCGGGTGATTGTGAAATACCTGAGCATGGTCGCGCGGACCTGTGAATCCAGGAGCGAGCGCTCCTCTTCAGAGGTAGTGAGCGAACAGGATCATCACCTCCTTGAGGATCGAAGCTCCAAAGTATTTTCACCAGGGAGCTTCAACGGCGGTGCAGAAAGAAGACGAGGATCTCGAACGTCGGCGAAGATCTTCTTTGCACCTTCTGGGGAGACGCGATACCCACATCCGGGTGCGTGTGACCGGGGCACCCGTATGGCCCCATCCTCTTCCGATTAAACAATCCGACTCTTCACCCATGCAAGACTGTGAGATCCCCTCTCCTTATGGTACCATGCCCGCCCCGCCGGCATCCTCCCGGGACACCGGGCGTCTGCTGACCTATGACCTGCATCATAGGATAATCATGCGGCAGGGACTATATTGGGACCAGATGATACAATTCGCACGAACAAGGAGGCGCATCATGCAAGAGTTGAACGTAACGGTCATCGCTCCGCGGGAACGGCATCCGCTCATCTTCAAGACCTTCGATGAGCTGGATAAAGAGGGGTCTTTCGTGCTGATCAACGACCACGATCCCAAGCCGCTCTATTATTCATTTCTCCATGAACGCGAGGGCCAGTTCGCCTGGGAATACCTTGTCCAGGGGCCCGTGGAGTGGCGGGTCAGGATTTCCAAGAAGTGAAGTGGTGGTGAACCAGAGCGGCCCGGGACCCGGTCGGGAGGACTTCCCGAGATCGGGCCTCTCTTGTTCGGCCTGTCCTGCTCCGGATGGCCCCTCCGTCCACTGTCTGCCGCCATGAGCAGAAGCCTTCCGAACACCCCACACCATGCATTCCAACAAGAAAGGCATCGGCCTTAACGCCGATGCCTTTCAACCCCCTTTGCCGCCACTCCGCGTGCGGATCGCCGCATTCTAATGGACCATTGCTTTCTTCCCTGCTTCCACGGCTTCTGGTAGGGCTGTGCTCCCCTCCCGGTAAAGTGCCTTGCCCTTGTCGACAGCGGTGGCGAACGTGTCCCGTGTGATCGCTGCGAACCGCTTCAGGTCCTTCCTGATCTCCCTTCCCGATTTTGGAGCCAGCAGCAGTGCAACGCCCGCGCCGATGATACCGCTCGTCAGGATCGGCACCATGAGCGAGCGCTCTTTTCTGTGCACGAGCTTCTCGATCGCTTCCGTTCCCTTGTTGTACGTGACCTTGCCGGCCTTTACGGCCTTGGCAACGGCCTCTCTGCCTTCATCAACGACTTCGGCAACCTGCTCCCGCGTATCCGCTGCGAAGCGCTTCAGATCCTTCCTGATCTCCTTTCCCGATTTTGGCGCCAGCAGGAGCGATATGCCCGCTGCTGCACCGCCCATCAGGACCGGCCACAGCATGGAACGCCGCCTGTCTATGGATTCCTCTTTCATGCCACTCACCTCCGTCATTTGTCCTATGCACGGACGGTTCGGATCCCTTTTCTTTGAAACCTCCCGCCCGCCGTCCTGCCTCCTGGCCCTTTTGTGAGAGAACTGCTTAATTAAAGTATAACGCAGCCGCCACGACCGATCGTTGGCACCATACTATAATGGATAAGGAAGGTCCCCGGGTCAGGTCCAGTATTTTGACATTCTTCTTTTGCTCTGCGGCGGCCACGCGGACGACCACGTGCCCGTAAAGGAGCCTGCTCTTTCAAGGTGCTATTTGGGACCGACTGGGGTAACATGTCAGCACGCGCTGATCGCTCGTGGTTGCGCCATGAAGAAGCGTCTCGCCCTCATATCCCGGTCTCTCGCTGCCAAGCTCATCATCGCCATCACCCTGCTCATCCTCGTCGGAGGAGGCATCTCCTGGTGCGCCCTGATCCGCGCGGGCAGGAAGAGCCTCGTGAACGAGGCTGTCAGGGACGCCGCCTCGTACTCCGAGCTCATCAAGAAGGGCATCCGGTTCAGCATGCTTACCAACAACCGGGAAGCCATCCAGCAGACCTTGGAAGATCTCTCGTCCGTCAAGGACATCCGCTCGATCCGCCTCTTCGACGGCAGGGGCAGGATCCGTTCCTCCTCCCGGCCGGCGGACATAGGGACAGCGGTCGACCGCAGCGCTCCTGCCTGCACCGGCTGCCATGCCGACCCCGCCCATCCATCGGGAACGCTCGCCCAACAGGTCCAATGGACGACCGCGCCCGGGGCCCAGGGATACAACGTCCTCTTCTTCGTCGACCCGGTCTACAACCAGCCGTCCTGCTGGGGCGCCGCCTGTCATGTCCACCCCCCGTCGCAGCGCGTGCTTGGCGTCCTGGAATCGGAGATATCCCTTGCCGCCGTCGACCGGGCGATCCGCAAGCAGGCGCTCCAGACCACGGTCTACGCCCTCTCGCTGATGGGCGCTGCCGCCCTCCTGCTCTCTGTCGTCCTGCGCAAGTTCGTCCTTCGGCCCGTTACCTCCCTCGCGGGAGCCATGGCGACGGTGGCGCAGGGAAACCTCGAGAGCAGGGTCACGCCGTCGTCGGACGACGAGATCGGCCGGCTCGTCAACACCTTCAACGACATGACCGGCGAGCTCAGGGTTGCGCGGGAACGGATGGAGGCGTGGACGGAGTCCCTGGAACGGGAAGTGGCGAAGAAGACGGAAGCCCTGAAGCGGTCCCAGGACAAGCTGGTCCAGGCGGAGAAGCTCGCGGCGCTCGGCAGGATGACCGCCGACGTGGCTCACGAGATACGGAACCCCCTCACGGCCATCGGGGGCTTCGCGCGCAGGCTCGCGAAGGGCGCGGCGGGCGAAAAGGAGCAAAAACACGCGGGGATCATCGTCTACGAGGTCGGCAGGCTCGAGAAGGTCCTCCGGGATGCGCTGACCTTCTCGCGGAACGCCCGGTTCAACCTGGAGGAGCAGCGGATCGACGAGTTCCTGCAGGAGGCCGTCAGCCTGCATGAGCCCGTCCTGAGCGAGCAGCCGGTCAGCCTCGAGGTCGAGGTGGAGAAGGGCCTCCCGCCCGTCCTGATGGACAAGGACCAGGTCCGCCAGGCCTTCACCAACCTCGTCACCAACGCGCTGGACGCCATGCCCCGCGGCGGAACGCTGAAGATCGCGGCGGGGTCCGAAGTGGTGAACGGCGTCCGGTACGTCTTCCTCAGGGTGGCCGACAGCGGACAGGGCATCGACGAGGACAAGCTGAAGATGGTCTTCGAGCCCTTCTTCACAACGAAGGAGATCGGGCACGGCTCCGGCCTGGGCCTGTCCATAACGAGGAAGATCATCGAGGAGCACGGGGGCTTCGTGCGGGCCGAGAGCGTCCCCGGCCAAGGCTCCATCTTCAGCCTCTACTTCCCCCAGCCGGGCGAGGATCGGCCGGGGGAGCCGAAGTGCTGGGAGTACATGAAGTGCGGCAGGGACAGGGACGCATCGACGAAGTGCCCGGCCTACCCGCACTTCGGCAGGGTCTGCTGGGTCGTGGCGGGAACCTTCTGCGAAGGCAAGGTACAGGGGACCTTCGCGCAGAAATACGAGGACTGCGGAAAATGCGATTTCTACCGGTCGGTGAAGAAGCTTCGGGAAGGGAAGTGAGCCGGCCGCCGGGACAGGAAGGAACACGCCCACGAACTATGAAATTCCCTCGGCATGCCACGCCTCTTTCATGATCTTCTGGCCTTCCGCCGCTCTCCGCACGCTTGTGGCCGCCCGCGCTTCTAAGCGTGGCGGATATGATGGGCCCGCGAGCCCAGGGCGAACTGGAGCATGCCGAAGAGCACGGCATAGATCCCGATCACGGTAAGGAGCACCAGGGCCCCCACTGCCGGGTTCGACAGGAGCATATAGGCGAAGAGGAGCGATACCAGCCCGCTCAGGACGAGGAGCCACTCTCCCTTCGGCTCCTTCCGGAGAACGACCGCGCCGGCAATCTCGAGCATGCCCGTCGAGACCGCCCAGGCCACGATGATCAGGAGCAGCGTGACTGCCGTCATCTCCGGCCAGAGGAAGGCCGCGGCTCCTGCCGCGACGCCGGCGATGCCCTGGAGCAGCGTCACCCACCGGTAACTCTCGCGCCTCCAGACGTAGCTCATGATCAGAAGGACGGCGCCCTCGGCAAGGGCGTAGGTCCCGAACACGAGGACGAGCGTGCCCAGCGTCATGCCGGACAGCAGAAGGACCACGAGCCCGAAAGCGATCGTGAGCGCTCCCCGCACTTCCAGCACCCACCAGTTCCTTGCAAGCAGTTGCAACATGATGCCCACCTCCCGATCGCTGCATTGATCTTCCTAATTCAAGGCTATCTCCCGTTCTCTCCCCCGTCAAGACAGCGGGAGCACGCCGGCGCCGCTGCCATCCGCGGTCCTGGGGAGAGCGATACCGAGTACATCGTTTGCCGAACTGAGAGGCGACTGTGAGAGCCGGGAGGAGGACCGGACCTGGATCCTAGAGGAGCCACTCGATCGCTTGGAACGAAAGATCGGGTCAAACCTTCATTGTCGAGATCGCTGCGGGCGGCAACGGTTTGAACAATCCTGAGAACAACGGACACGGGGCGGAGCGGCACGGCCGGCGCGCCGGACGCGACCGCCTCCCCGGGTCACCCTTTCACGCGGCCGCCTTCATGATGGCCCGTGCTTCATTGAATGCGTCGCCGAGATCGTGCTTTGCCTTCTCGACGCCCGTCTGCAGCGCCGTCCAGTCGTCGCCGGACGATCCCTCCAGTTCCTTAAGCCTGCCGGTCAGGAGGTCGCGCTTCTCCTTCAGGTCAAGGATCGTCCTCGCAACCTTGTCCTCGAGCCCGACCGCAAACCGTGAAGCCTCGGCCTCGAACTCGTCGATCGTCGCCGACCATTCCTTCAGGTCCTTTGTCATCCTGTCGATATATTCTTCCTTCTTCGTTTTCATCTCTGCCGGCCTCCTTCCTTCGCACCGGGAACGGACATTGCCCTGGCTGAATGATCTACTCCTTCGAGTATAGCACCGGACCCTCTTCTGCATCGTTTCTTCTTTCTGCACTGCCGTTGAAGCTCCCTGGTGAAAATGCTTTGGAGCTTCGATCCTCAAGGAGGTGATGATCCTGTTCGCTCACTGCCTCTGAAGAGGAGCGCTCGCTCCTGGATTCACAGGTCCGCGCAACCATGCTTAGGTATTTCTCAATCACCCGACATTTCGGCCATCGCATCACTTCCCCTCGCCCGGAAGAACGGGCTCGGCCGTTTCTGCCTGGATCTGCAACCCGACCGTACACATCTGCCCTCGCATGCGGGTGCGCGTCCCTATTCACGGGATGCAGGGGCTTCTAGAAGACCCACAAGAGGACGGTTGAATGCTTATGAAGATGAAAGCGCGCTCTATCCGTATAGCGATCATCGTGATCGGGCTCCCGCTGGCGTACTGGATCGCCCCTTCCGGAGCGTTCACGACGCCTCCCGGCTCCTGGAGCATGGAGCAGGTCTACCGCGGCGCCGC
>JBAIYC010000091.1:0-5935 GCA_037916085.1 Nitrospirota bacterium
GATGCCGATGAATGCATGGACGGGATCAAGTGCGTCTACCTGGGGGTACAGGTCGCCCAGTTCATCAAGAACTTCGAGGAACGGGTCGAGTTCGGGAGGAAGGCAGCATAGGATAGGGTTGAGGAGCGACAACGGCCCGGGCGGGACCCGGGCCTTTTCTTTTGGCATTTTCTCCCAACGGAGTGGGTGCTTCTGCAGACCCTGTCCTCGGCCCCGGCCTGGATTTTCGCATGGGTTTTACCCAAAAACGCGCAGGATCCCCGAGAGGAGGAGACCATATGAAAGCACTCATCATCAGCGCAGACGGTTATGAGGACACTGAGCTATTCGTTCCCTATTATCGATTTCTCGAGGAAGGCATTGAAACGGACATCGCGTCGATGATGAAGGGTCCCATCAAGGGCAAGCACGGCTATGAAGTGGAGGCGACGAAGAGACTGGCGGATGTTGCATCCGATGATTACGACATCCTGGTCCTCCCCGGCGGCAGGGCTCCGGCGACCGTGCGGAAGGAGCAGGCGGCCCTGGAGATCGCGAAGGACTTCTTCAGGGAGAGCAAGCCCGTTGCAGCCATCTGCCATGGCCCGCAGATCCTGATAACCGCAGGACTTCTGAAAGGAAGACATGCGACCTGTTACCGGAGCGTTGCGGACGAGCTCAAGGCGTCGGGCGCGCTGTACGAGGACAAGCCGGTCATCATCGACGGCAACCTCGTGACCTCCCGTCAGCCTTCCGACCTCCCGGCGTTCATGCGGGAAGTCATGAAGATGGTGCGGGGCCGGGCTGTCAAGAGCGCGGCGTGAGACAGCGCAGCCGGCAAAAAGGGCCCGGTGCACTTCCCAGCCATCTTTTCACCTTACTATCTGCCTACGACAACAACTACAGATTCAAGTATGGTCCCCGAACGCCACCTTTCTTCGGACAAGGAAGAAAGGTGGCGAAAAGATTTCTCGAAGTTCTCGCTGACCTGTAAGATATTTCTTTTCTTTCTGCACCCCGGTTCAGAGTCCGCGCAGGCATGCATTATCGGTGGTGGAGAATGGATCTTTCGGCCGGCGCAGCACTTCCCCTCGCCCGGAAAGGCGGGCTCGGCCGTGTCGGCCTGGCTTTGTGATTCACCGGGACCGCTCCTAACTCGCGCATGCTTGTGCGCGGTACCCTTCGCGGGGTGCAGGGAGGCCTGGAAAAGCGCAAGTCCTTGCCGCGGCATCACGCTTGGAGAAGTCCCATACGAAAATACAGGCGTGCGGCCGAGGTCGAGGGTTAAACATTTCAGATGCCCGAGACGGCCTGTGCCCATCCCGCAGGGGGAGGAACCGGTAAAGTAGAAGATTCTTTCCGCTCCGCGAGTTTCTGAAATGTACCTAGGACGACCAAGCGCGCCGTAAAGAATTTTCGTCGGGTGCCCTTCTCCGGAGAACCAACAGCATCCCGACTTGTCGGGATAGAGATATGCGACGCCCCGCGACTGACCAAACCCCGGGCTCCGCCCGGGATCATACGTCGCAGGGATGAGCACCACACTTCTTCGGACATGCAAGAAGGGCGGCGAAGATATGTGGTCTTGTCATGTAGGAAATGCTACCCCTGACAGGCTGGCGCATTCCGAAAGATATTTTTCCTGCACGGCCGGATCCGCGGCGGCCGGGTGGAAGCTCCCAGGGCGCAGATGATGGAAATAGCGTCCCGAGACCAGGGCTTCCTTCTCCCGGCTCGCAGCCAGCCACGCCTGCGTCCTTGCCCCCTCCTCGACGCTGACCGGCGCTCCCGGCCCTCCCATCTTCGTTGCGGCCCAGCCGGGCTCCGCCACATTGGACAGCACGTCGGGCCATTTGCGGGCGACAGTAAAGGCAAGGATGGCGTTGTGCAGTTTTGAATCGGCATAGGCAGCAGAGGCCGAGCATCGCCGGCTCTTCCACTCGATGTCTTTCAAGGAGGCGTCGCCGCCCCGATGGAGGCCCGAGCTCGTATAGACCAGGCGCTTCGGCCTCGTGATCAGACAGGTCAGGATGTAAGGGGCCAGGGAGTTCACGGCAAAGATCTGCGGCAGGCCGTCGACGGTCCGGATGCAGTGGGACTCGCCATAGACGCCGGCATTATGGATCACGGCATCGAACGATCCCAGCTCATTCACCTGGTCCGCAAGGGACCTCGTTTCCGCGATGCTCGCGAGATCCCCGGCAACGGCAGACAATGCACCCGGGACCCTGGAAAGCGCCTCGTTAGCCCGCTGCCGGTTCCGGCCATGCAGGACCACCTCGTGGCCCTCTGCTACCAGCATTCGCGCCTCCATGAGGCCGAGACCGTCAGCAGAGCCAGTAATGAAGATTCTTGCCATGGAGTATTCCTCGTGCCCTAGCGCTTGCTCCCAACTGCTTCATTATTATAGCGCAGAAGGTCCGTAACATTTGCCACCACAGCGGTCCGCGTGCGGACAAGGCCAGGTCGCGAGGGAGATTGTCTTCAGGACGGCAGACACGAAGCATGGTACATCCAATGAGATGCGGGAGGAAAGACAGCGAGAACGGAAGATGATGTCGTCATGACCCAGCTGCAACTTGGGTTTGCGTGAGTTGTCTTACGAAGGGATCAACAGGGGAGGCCTGACCAAAGGTGTTCCGATGTTCCCAGAGTCAGGACGTCACGCCTGATCCGGTTCGTTCCGACCGGGCAGTACGGACGAATGTCGCGTCCCGTGACAGCTTGCGCCGGATGAACAGGCGAATGTGCTTCTGGTCCTCCGGCGATATGCCTATGAACTGCAGTCCCATGCCCGCCTGGCCCTTCCGGTCCTCGCACGACCGCCGCATGTAGATGACCTCGGCGTCGGCGGTGACCAGGCTCTCGGCAAGCTTGATCCGGACCCCGAGGCGGGTCCTGAGCGAGTACAGCGACCCGGTCAGGACATATGCCCCGTTCTCGGAGAGTTCCCGCACCCGTTCGTCCGTCCGCTTTCCGTTGATCGTCGCGGACAGGTCCGTGCTGATGCGGATGGTCATGCGCGGGACGAGCTCGATAGCGACCTGGATGACCCGGTAGAAGTTCTCGAGCGTGATAGGCGCACGGAGGCAGGTGAGAGCGCCGGCGTTCAGGCACTCCCGTTCGAAGGCGGGATCGGCCTTAGCGATGAGAACGATGAGGGGCGCCGTGCACGCGCAATTGGCCGACCGGAACTCTGTGAGGAGCCCGCGCGCGTCGTTCCCGGCGTCGAGCTGTCGGGCCGCGACGACCAGGACGGGAGACATGACGGTCACAAGCTCCACTGCCTCCGCCACCGTTCCTACCGCGTAGGGCTCGTAGCCGAACTGTTTCAGGAGCCCCGACAGGAACCGCCGGTTCCGCTCGCCGCTGTCCACCACGAGCACAAAACGGCTCCGGGAGGTGGTATAGGCTTCGATGTTCTTCAGGGTCATGGTGCGCTCCGGGACGACCTCGTTCGAAACGCATGGGCAGGAGCCGATACAGATTAATTATGTCATAACATATTTTTCCTGTCAAGGGGCTTTTTTCTCGGGTCCGGTCTCCTCGAAGCGGCCGGCCGGAACGGCTCATCCGCCCGCGTTCCGTATACCGCACTACAGTCCAATTCCGAGATGATCCTCGATCCCTCTGGCCCCGGGAGCCTGGGACGGCCGGCAGAAATTGTTAAGAATATTCTTAACAATACACTCGCATCCCCGACACACATTTTGTATAATACAGCTCTACATCAACGGCCTGCCGCCGACAAGGAGGGTTCCAATGGAAGCAAAGAAGTTCCTGTTCGTCCTGTCCCATGCAACGTCAAATCCCAGGGAGGTCGTCGTCCTGCTGAAGATCGTGTCCAATATGAAGGCATTCGACGACACCGCAGAGATAGCGGTCTTCCTCGTCGGGGAAGGCGTCGAGCTTGCGAAAAAAGGAGTGGCAGGCACCATATCGATGGAGCTGGAGGGCAATAAGGTCAATGTCGGAGAACTGGTGGAAATGACCGCCGACCTCGGCATCAAGTTCTACGTCTGCCATGCCTTCATGCCGGGCCACGGCGTTCTCAAGGAAGAGCTCATCCCGAATGCGGAAGTGAAGTCGAGCTCCTATCTCGGCGAGCTGCTCCTGGCCGGCTACGTTCCCTTCCCGATGGCGATGTAGCAGTTGCCGCGCCTCGGGCCGGGCATCTGAAGATCCAAATACAAAAGGCCGGAGAGCTCTTCTCTCCGGCCTTATCCTTCGCCTACGGCCCGATGCCAATGGCAGCAGGATGCCTAGGCCGCCTTGGCTTGCAGCCGCTTCAGAACATCGATCATCGCAGGAGATATATCGGTGTGGTGGTGTGCGATCTTCCATGCTCCGCCCAGCTTCTCATAGATGTTCGTGACACGGACCTCGACGACGACCTTCTCACCCCCTAGCAGGAACTGCCCACGCTCAATGCCCGCTTCGTAGGCCAGTCCTCCCACCACCCGGATCAACTGATCCTTCAGTTCGATCTTCCCTTTTGAGGCCAGTTTGGCAACCTGCTCGAACGAGCCCCTGACCGCGGCCCAGCCGACTTCCCTGCCGCCGATCGGGTGCATCGTCGTCACATCCGCGCCATGCGACCACGCGTCCCCCATCGAGCCGCTGTCCCCATTGGCCATGCTGTTCAATGCGGTATAGAACTTCTTTGATGCTTCGCGGACTTCATCTTCGACTGACATAAGCTTCACTTCCCTTTCCGCTAACAACATACGCAAGAATGTATTCTACTTTTAGTATACCGCGATGGGCAGGACGCTCCCTCTTCTTGACTCTTACTTCATCCTTCTTGATTTAGTCTCTTCTTCTTACATGTTACGTGCGGGTTTGGAGGTGAACCCCATGCGAACACCTAGGCATCTACCAAGGACAAGGTTAAACATCGGACTGTCTGAGCCCGGAGGGCGAGTTTCCCAATCACGACTGCCCCTCACCTCTTATCCTCTCCCGCGAGAGAAGAGGAAGCGGCAGGTTGCGTCTTTGATACTACCATGTTCATCCGTGGTCAGGAGCTCAAGACGTACCGACGATCTGGAGGGTTCTGGAGTCGCGTTTCCCCTCGTAATACTTCTCAAGGACGCGCGCGAAGACCGACCCCGGACCGGAGACAAGCTCGAAGAGGGTCATGGACGACTGCAGTTTCCAGTCGTCGGGGTGGCCGAAGATATCCGAAGCCGATCGCCCGGAAACAGCCAGGACCGCTTCGGCGCACGCCTTGAGCCGTGTTCCCAGAACCGGGTGGACAAGATACTGCCGCGCTTCTTCCAGGCTCTTGATGGAATACAGCCGCGTCGTGGGGCTGTGCCCCAGCCCGTCGATCTGCGGGAATATGTACCACATCCAGTGCGAGCGTTTGAGCCCCTCCCGCAGCTCGGCAAGGGCGCGGTCATAGACCCCTTCCTGTGCGCTGATGAAGCGGTTCAGATCATACGGATCGCCGCGTTTTACGTCTTTGTCAGGCAACTGAGTTTCCTCGTATTGATGATGTTCAAGTGCTACGCAACAGGTGCAACAACGTCCCCGCTTCTTCGGGCCGGGAAGCTGTTTCATTTAAAATACGCGCCCTGCGGCAGACGCCGCAAGGCACGTATTATTTTGTTCCAGCCGGATCTCAACTGCAGGAAACCTAGTGTGAGACCGGGACCATCTTGGCACGCATCGATTCGGGAACGTCCTGCAGTAGGACAATGACTGCCGAATTGGGCTGTATCATCCTTGTATGCGTGGAGGGCGGCGCCTGCGGGGCCGGCTGCACGTCCGGGGCTAGCGGAGCTGGCGATGACACCGGGACCAGCGGGGCCGTCGGGGTCGGGAATGATTCAAGCGTTGCGTTGATTTCATTAATATTCAGCGTCCACATGGCACCCGTTGCGGGATCGACAATAAGCCAGCCGATAAGGCCGCCAAAGAGCAAGTTGCCTCCAATGTACCAGCCGCCGAC
>JBAIYC010000092.1:0-5974 GCA_037916085.1 Nitrospirota bacterium
CCGGCGAGCTCGTAGATGGTCTTCGCCATGTCGCCGATTTCACGAGCGAGCTTTCCGGACATCGCCTGTAGGAGCCCCGCGTCGATCCTTACTCCCGCCTGTTCCATGTCCACCAGGACAAGCATGAGTCGCATTTCGACGTCATGGAACAGCCGGTCGAGGTCGTGGTCTCGGAGCCTGGGTTCCAGCTGTTCCTTGAGCCGTAGCGCGATGTCCGCGTCTTCGGCCGAATAGTGCGTTGCTGTAGCCACGTCCACCTGGCCGAATGGTATCTGGTTCTTCCCCTTGCCGGTCACCTCGTCATAGGTCATGGTCTTGTAGTTCAGGTATTCCAGCGCGAGCGCGTCAAGGCTGTGCGATGCCCGGGAGGGGTTCAGCACATAGGACGCAATCATGGTATCGAACGCAACGCCCTGTACGTCGATACCGGCGTGGCGAAGGACAAGAAGGTCGTATTTTAGGTTCTGGCCAACCTTCTGCGGAAGGGGAGCCTCGAGCAGGGGCTTGAGCAGGGCTATCACCCGCTCCGGCGCAATCTGCTGCGGGGCTCCGTCATAGGTGTGGCGGAGGGGAACGTAGTAACCCGTGGCTGGTTCCCCGCAGAAGGAAATGCCGACCAATTCCGCCAGCATCGGATCCAGGGAGGTCGTTTCGGTGTCGATGGAGAGGAACGAATACCCCGAAAACTTCGAGATCATTTCCACGAGGTCATGCTCGTTCAGGACAGTGCGGTAGTCTGCCTCTTCTGATTTTTCCGGAGAAACAAATTTCAGGAGGCTGCTGAATTCCAGTTCGCGCAGTATCGCGAGGAGCGCGGGGGTGTCGGCCTGCCGAGGGACGAGGCGTTCAAAATCCACTTCCAGCGGGACGTCGGCGTGCAACTGGGCAAGTGCGCGGCTGAGTCGGGCGACGTCCGTATTCTCCAGAAGTGATTGGCGCAGCTTCGGTCTCGATATCTCGTGCGCGTGCGCCAAGAGGTTCTCGATGGTGCCGTAGGTCTTGATGAGGGCCTGCGCCGTCTTCTCGCCCACACCGGGAACGCCGGGAATATTGTCGGACGCGTCTCCCATGAGGCCCATGATCTCCACGACGCGTTCTGGCGGTACACCGAACCGTTCTTCCACTTCCGCGGGGCCGTAGGTCCTTTCTTTCAGAGAATCATAGACGGAGACCCGGGGACCGACCAGTTGAAGGAGGTCCTTGTCGCCGCTTACGACCACGACGTCGATGCCTTTTTGCACTGCCATCTGCGTCAATGTAGCTATGACATCATCGGCCTCATGTCCTTCCTTGACGAAGAACGGGATGCGAAATGCTTCGACGAGGCGATGAATGAAAGGGACTTGGGGCACCAGGTCCCGCGGCATGGGGGGGCGGTGGGACTTATAATCTTTGAATTCTCCATGGCGCCGTGTCGGACCTTTCGGGTCGAAAGCCACCGCGAGATAGGAGGGCGAGTGTTCCTTCACGACCTTCATGAGCATGGTCGCGAATCCGAAGACAGCATTGGTCGGCATTCCTGCTGACGTGGTCAGCCCGCGGATCGCATAGAATGCGCGATAGATATAGGAATTTCCATCGATGATGAAGAATCTCGGCTTCGACGAAGCGTCTTCCATTGCTGGAGTATAGCCCATGGAGGAAACAAAAACAATCTTTCCTGGCAGACCTGACAGAGGCCGTTGCGGGCCGGGCGAGGCGTATTCTTCTGAAAGAGCCATTCTTAAGGAGTAGGATCCTTATGTAGGTTTTCGCTCACTATGCTCAATAATGCTCAGGATGATCCATATCAAGGCAATAATTGTGTGTTAATACGTTGAAAAAAAAGAATTTAAAACACGATGACTGATGGTACTATTCTTGCAAATCGAGTGTCCAAAATGGCTTGTTTTTATTAGGGAATATATATGGCGATAGACCAATGTCGCGTAGTGAACGCAAATTATCAACGTGTCCTTGCAGTGATGGACAAGTTTCTGCAAGAGCGTTACCGGGAATTTTGCAAGTGCCCCAGATGCATGAGTGATATTGCGGCCATTGCTCTCAATTATCTCCCGCCACACTACGTTGTCGAATATGAGGGGTCGAAAGAGTTCGGTTCTCCCTGGGTGATGGTCGAAACGGCGGTGAACGAGGCGATCGACAGGGTGAGCGAGAATCCCAGCCATCCAAAGAACAGAACCCCAGAATAAGCGGGGGTAGACGGCATAGCTGGGGACTATTACAAGTTGACAGGGGGGAGGACAGAATGCTATAACGTTACCGTGTCGTAACGTCCTGCATTCCTGATGAAAATCCTCTCCCTTTCCATAGGAATTATCGCCCTTCTGTTCGTATCAGGCATGCCGGGAGGTGTTTCTCTCGGTGCGGAAACGGTTTCTGGCAAGCCTGCGTCCTGGACATGGCCGCTTCCTCCGGAAAAACCTCGTGTTCAATTCATCCAGACAATCATCACACCTCAGGACCTGGGGGTCAAAAAGGGGTTCTTTGCCAGGCTTTGGGAATTTATTGTCGGTGAAGATACGGCGAACCGCATCATGTCGCCGCACGGAGTTGTGGCCGACGACGAGGGGAAGCTTTTCGTCGCCGATTGGGGCGGCAAGCAGATCCATTTCTTTGATTTCAAGAAGAAGGAATACGATGTGTTCTTCAAGACCAAACTGGGGCCGCTCGAGTCTCCAATCGGACTCGCGTTGGATGCAGATGGCCTTTTATACGTAACCGATTCCGTGCTGAGGCGGATATTCGTCTTCAACGGCACGAAGAACAAGAAGGTCCTTGGCGATGATTCGCTTCTGCGTCCGACGGGCATCGCGATCAATAAGAAGGACAAGTTGCTGTATGTCGTTGACACGCAGGGTCACCGGATCGATGTGTTCGATCTCGATGGAAGGAAACAGTTCTCCTTTGGGCGCCAAGGACCGCGGGAGGGGGAGTTCAACTACCCGACCCATATCGCGATCGACAAAGCAGGAGACGTCTATGTGATGGACTCCCTGAACTTCCGGGTCCAGATATTCGATAAGCAGGGCAGGTTCGAAAAACAGTTTGGTGGGAATGGAACGGGCATCGACCAATTCATGAAGCCCAAAGGAATAGCCGTCGACAGCGAGGGGCACATCTGGGTGAGTGACAGCTTGAGGAACACAATCCAGGTCTTCGACAGGGCAGGGACGTTCCTCCTGATCTTCGGGAAGTTGGGGACCGATGCCGGACAGTTCAATATTCCTGCGGGTCTGTACATAGACGGCAAGGACCGATTGTACGTTGCCGACAGTTATAATTACCGCGTGCAGATGTACCAATATATCAAGCAGCCCGAGAGTAATGCACGCTAGCAGTCGCCGGTCCGACGAAGGAGACCGCGCGGTGCCCGGAGCCGTCCGCCGCTTTTTACTCCGTTGTCGCTGAGGTGATTCGTATGAGGCGTATCTTCGCTCTTATCATATCGATGCTGGGAGTGTTTCTGCCGGTCTTGTGGAGCGGCGCAGCCCCGCTGTCCGTCGTGAACTCAAAACACAACCTATCCTCCATCGCGACGACTGGCACCGGGTCCATTCAGTCGGCGACCACGGGGGGTACGACGGAGATCTGTGTGTTCTGTCACACCCCCCATGCCGGAAATACCAATGCGCCGCTCTGGAACCGGAATGACTCGGTTGCGACCTATCTGACCTATACGAGCGATGTGCTTTCCGGCCTGAACTATTACCAGGCGGAAGACCCGTCCAATCCCGGTGCACCGGGGTACAGTGTGCACGTCAAAAGCAGGCTCTGTCTCTCCTGTCACGACGGGACGATAGCATTGGGAAATCTCGTCAACCTGCCCTATGATCCGTCGACGGGCAAGAAGCTGACGACGAACGTGAACATGGTCAATGCCAATGCTGACGGAACGATGCCCTCATCGGCGGCCGGTTATATCGGTATCGACCTGCAGGACGACCATCCCATCGCGATTCCTCATGACAATACGAAGGACCAGGAACTGCGCGGAACGATCCTGGGGGGCGCGATCTATCTCTATCAGTATGTGGCAGGATCGGTGCAAAAGACGAATGCGGCCGGGAGCAGCAACTACGTGGAATGCACGACCTGCCATAACGCTCATGACAACCAGTACGGATATTTCCTGGTCCAGTCCAATGTCGGTTCGGCCATGTGCATCAACTGCCATAACAAAGCAACGATTGGAGCGACTCCGGCTCACGATAATTCCACGGTCTTCTATAATTTCGATGGTAATTCGCCGTCGACGCGGGTCCAAGATGTCAAATGCATGAACTGTCATTATTCTCATAAGGCTGGCGTAAATTCTGGATCCCCGACGACGCCGGTCGCCTCACCCTTTGGCAGGTATCTGCTGTCATTCCAGGCAGAAGGGTCCTGTTTCAACGTCCCCAACCGTTGGAACCAGAGTGTGAACGTCTGTCACGCATCCGGTTCATCGACCAAGAACATCCAAACCCTGGAAGGTAGGCCCTCCGCCCATCCAGGCGCATCCTATGCCGGCAAGCACCAGGCGACCGAAGGGAAGTCTGCAAACTGGATCAACAGCGGCGGCGCTCTGTCCAGCTGGCATGTGGAATGCCAGGACTGTCATAATCCGCATACGGCGGGCAACACCGACCGCGTGACGCTGCAGAGCCAGCCGACAAACCTTCTTGCAGCAACCAGTCCGCTCTATGGAACAGGCGGTGTTACAGCTCCGACCGGCTATCCCTCATGGCCGGGTCCGAGCACGGGAACCGGCTATTCCTATCTGGAGCCCTATGGCGTCGTTAATATCACTAACAATAGTGTCCAGTATGAGTACCAGATCTGCTTCAAGTGTCACACCGACTTTGGCTGGGGCACGACGAATATTCCGAACTCACCGACGCTCGGCCTGCCTATGACCAACCAAGCCATGGAGTTCAATCCGGCAAATACGGGCCGTCATCCGGTTGTGCAGGCCACGGGAAGGACCATCGGCAAACTGCTTTCGAATCCCGGTCTTGCATGGGGCCCTATCGGCACGAACACCATGTACTGCTCGGACTGTCACACGCAGGACAGCATTGTCGGCGCGGCGGCCACTGTCCCGATGGGCCCGCACGGTTCGGTGAACAAATCTGTTCTGCGGAGCCCCTTTACCGATGTCTATGGCACAAGGGGGGCAGGGGACGCACAAAGGCAACCGACGAACGACCTCTGCTTCAATTGCCATGATCCGATCTGGTACGTCTTAGACAATAATACGCAGGCAGTGACGAGTGGCGCTGGCCAACAGACGGGGTTCTACTACAATAACGGCACAAGGTATAATCTGCATACGCTACATGCCTACCGTGCGCAGACACCGGTCGCCGTTGGCAGAAATCCATGGCCCTACCGATGCGTGAATTGTCATACGCGCATCACGCATGGCTTGCCCGGTCCGACAAAGGCCATGGTCCTGTACCAAAACTTGTATCCCGGCACGGTGCCGGCGGTATACTTTGTATCGGCCAATACAGCTACTGCCAAGTTGATCAGTTATACGCCCAGCGGCACAGGGTACACTCAGGCAAACTGCAGCAACGTGTCCGGGTGCCACAGCAACTAGGCGTTTCCGAAACTGAGGACTTTTCGCGGGTGACGGTGGTTCGATCCACCGTCACTTTTTTTCGAGAGATCCCGCAAAGAATCCCTTGACAGCGGAAGAGGGAATGTTGTATAAACATCCGTCTTTTGCTGCAAAAACCAGTTCCCGTGCCGGCGTAGCTCAGTGGTAGAGCAGCTGATTCGTAATCAGCAGGTCGTCAGTTCAATCCTGACCGCCGGCTCCATCTAAATCGATCGTCTGTTCGTTTATCCTCGCCACCAATAAACCCTAAAATAACCGGCTGATGACCATTTGCCAACCACTTCTCCTGCCTCTGTAGTGCCCCAGTAACTGCCTCCCAGCACGGTTCTTGGTTTGCATGGCCGCATGAATATCGATCCAGGTCGT
>JBAIYC010000093.1:0-10666 GCA_037916085.1 Nitrospirota bacterium
AGAGATTATTCGTTGTCCTCAAACAATTGCATTCTATTCTTCGTTTCCCAGGAATGAACCCAGACATATTGATAGAGACTTGCGGATACTAAAATGCCCCAAAAGAAACCAGGGATAATATTTCCCAAGTAAATTATGTATCGGAAAACATACTCACGGCCCAGCGC
Organism: Nitrospirota bacterium; assembly: GCA_037916085.1. Taxonomy (GTDB): domain Bacteria; phylum Nitrospirota; class UBA9217; order UBA9217; family UBA9217; genus JAKAHZ01. The sequence continues at coordinate 168 of JBAIYC010000093.1, forward strand.
AAAGACCACAAATAACCCAATTAAGGAGATATTCCCCAATGTCAATCCATATACCAGATATTTTGACTGATATTTTGACGTTTCCTCTTTCCTAAACATTATCGTATTGTGAATGATCTTACCTTTTATGAACTCTGTGGTCCTCCTTCCAACGTATATCCCTAATGGAGTAGCAAGCACGAAGCTGAGTGGAAATATGCACAAAATTTTCGCGAAATAAACCATAAAACCGATATGTTGGAGCGTAAGGATTGCGGAGCCAATGACAGCTCCAAGGGCTCTAGTTTTGTATTTTCGTATCTTCATTTGAACATTGTTCTACGTATTGTAAACTGCATACCACATCATAGCCCTATAGGTTCGTAAAAAGGAAGAACCGTTGAATACACATTCTGGCATCTCTCTCACTTAGTATTTGTCTGGCCGTTCTTGGCCGCCCGCTGAAGAACCAGGGCCTCTGATCATGGTCTCCTCCTCGAGTTGTTTTACTCGTCGTTTCTGTTTTCGTAGTTCAGAACGTTTTCTCCATAAAGACGGGATTGATATGAGGATGCCGGCAAGCAGGCCGAGCGTGAACACGACGGCCAGGGTGAGCGCTAGCGAGCCGTTATAATGGAATGCAAGAAAACTGATCGTAATTATAGACGAATTCTGTAATGCGAACACGACGATAGCAATCGCGATCAACAGTGCCAGGACAATGAAAAATCTCATGACGCACTCCCAGCAGAGAATTCACCGGTAGTTCGCAAATAGGAACGCGGCAGGGTGAGATCATGCCGCATGCACAGAGCACTCGTGCTGCACTCTGCACCTTTGGAACGAGGGCGGGCTTACCCGCGCTTGCGTAGAATGACATGAGCGGCCGCACGAGAGCCTGCGACGTGCTTTGTGCATTCGTAGCCCAGAGCGCGCATATCTATGCCATTCAGCAGGTGTTCCCCAGTACCGAGCAGGACGGGCGAGATAACCAGATGAAGTTCGTCAATGAGCCCCGCAAGGAGATACTGCCGGATCGTGGCGACGCCCCCACCAAGCCGGACGTCCCGCTCGCCCGCCGCAGCTCTCGCCTGGTGCAGCGCGGCGTGAATACCGTCTGTGACAAATCGAAACTCGGTGCCGCCTTCCATCTTGAGCGGTGCCCGCGGGTGATGGGTCAACACGAAAACGGGCGTGTGATAGGGCGGCTCGTTGCCCCACCAGCCCTTCCAGCTGTCATCCGGCCACGGGCCGCGGACGGGACCAAACATGTTACGCCCGAGAATCCATGCCCCGATCCCGACGAAGCCCTGCGCTGCAAGATCTTCGTCAACGCCGGTTTCGCCGTCCTGATAGCCGTGCATGCGCTGCCAGGTGCGCGTATGGAAGAACCAGTCAAACAGTTCCGGACCGCCGACCCCGAGCGGATTTTGAAGATCTTGGCCTGGTCCGGCGCCATACCCATCGATGGAGATTGAGAAACTGCGGACGAGCAGTCTTGACACGGTGTTCCTTTCTGGCGCCGCCACGGGAAAAGCCTGCCTAGCGAGGCAGGCTGCTGGAATGCCCGCTACAGCGACAACGCCGCAGGAGAAGATCATTGATCCGTCACAACTTGTACCCGATCTTCCTAAGGAACGCTTTCCGCGCGGCGCGGTCGTTGTCCGTCTCGACCCCCAAGGGCGAAGACCCGTCGATCACGCCCAGGATGCCCTTGCCCTGGGGACTTGCGGCGACCACGACCTGCAGGGGGTTCGCCGTTGCGCAGAAGATGCGACAGACCTCGGGACAGTTCTTGATCTGGGTGAGGACATTGATGGGGAAGGCGTTCTTGAGGTAGATGCAGAAGGCGTGGCCTGCGCCGATGGCCTGGAGCGTCGAGACGCACGCCCTCACGAGCGCCTCGTCGTTCCCTTCGGTCCTGATAAGACAGGGGCCTGACGCCTCGGTGAATGCCACGCCGAATTTCGCGCTCGGCACCGAGGTGACCATGATCTCGTAGAGGTCCTCGGCGGTCTTGATGAAATGCGTCTGGCCGATGATCACGTTGCAGCCTTCGGGGATATCGATGGGGACAAGGGAAAGGTCCATGGCAGGCCTCCTCGCACGGTTCGTCATCCCTGTGCAAACGGGGATCCAGAGCCCATCTTGAAGACTCTGGATTCCCGCGTTCACGGGAATGACTTCTTTGCTTGAGAGTATAGCCGATTTTCTGCCCGAAAAGAAGTAAGCGAGGTCTGGGCGGTCTATAATTGCAGTATGAACAGCCCGTCCGGTCGAGATCTGGTGCGTATCGACGGCTCCTACGGCGAAGGAGGGGGCCAGATCCTGCGTACGTCTCTCGCCCTGTCCTGCGCGCTCGCAAGGCCCGTGGAGATCACGAATATCCGCAAGAGCAGGAAGAAGCCGGGACTGCAGCCGCAGCACCTGACATCGGTCATGGCTGCTGCAACAATTGCCAATGCCGACGTCCGTGGAGCAGAGCTGTCGTCAACGGAACTCCAGTTCCGGCCAGGGAAGACCCGTGGCGGGGCCTTCCACTTCGATGTGGCGGAGACACGCGGCAGTGCGGGCAGCACGAGCCTCGTTCTCCAGACGGTCCTTCTTCCGCTCTGCCTTGCGGAGCAGCCGTCAACGGTCGTTGTTCACGGCGGGACGCACGTCCCCTGGAGCCCGCCATTCCATTACCTGAGCCTTGTCGCGGCGCCGCTGCTGGCCCGTCTTGGAGCATCCACCGTGTTTTCCATCGAGCGCTGGGGCTGGTATCCCATCGGCGGCGGACAGGTTTCCGCACGCATCGCGACCTCCCGGGAACTGCGGTCGCTTTCGGTGTCCGACCGGGGCGGTCTTCTTCGTGTCTCCGGCATCTCGGCGGTCTCGAACCTTCCCGCCCATATTGCTTCGCGCCAGAGGGACCGGGCGCGGATGGTCCTCGGAAGGGAAGGCCTCGATGCAACGATCGAGATCCTGTCAGGAGCCTCGCCCGGCAAGGGCTCCTTCCTGTTCCTTGTCGCCGAGTTCGAGAACGTGCGGGCAGGCTTCGGCAGCCTTGGCGCGATCGGCAAACGGGCCGAAGAGGTGGCTGAGGAGGCGTGCAGAGAGCTTCTTTTCCATCTCCGGTCGAAGGGCGCGCTGGACCCGCATCTGGCCGACCAGGTCGTTCCGTGGCTCGCCTTCTGCGGGGGGCCGTCAGAGTTCACCGCGTGCCGTCTGACAAAGCATCTTCTTACGAACCTCTGGGTAGTGCAGCAGTTCATGGATGTCGATGTTCGCGTGGAGGGAAACGAAGGCGAGGAGGGACGGGTCGTGATCAGACCACCTGCTTAAGTATTGATGCAGGCGGAGTTTGTAGGGTGTCGTTGCGAGGAGAAAGATCATGAAGATCGATTCCTATTCTTTTGGCAGGATCGTGATCGACGGGAAGACCTATACGTCCGATGTGATCATCTATCCGGGCAGGGTGGATGCATCGTGGTGGAGAAAGGAGGGTCACCTGCTGCAGCTTGCGGACCTGGATGAGGTTCTGCAGGCGAAGCCACAAGTGCTTGTCATCGGCACGGGCTATTCCGGCGTCATGCGCGTGCCAAGGGAAACGATCGACGGGATCACGCGGCACGGTATCGAAGTGAAGGCGGAGAGGACGTCAAGGGCGGTGGAGGAGTATAACGAACTGCGAGGAAGAAAGACCGTGATCGCGGCACTGCATATCACCTGCTGAATATCAGCAGATCGGATACTTCCCCTTGCTAAGCTCCAGACAGAACCTGCCGATTGAAGAGAACTCGCGATCGATGATCTCCTCCGCCTGTCTGGCGATGTCCCGGACGCTCCTGCCGCGCTCGAGCAGCACCTGCGCTGTCGCCATCTGGGGCGCGTTGATGGGCGTTCCAATGCGGGAAAGGAGCAGCACGTAAACCCCCCGCACGCCCTCGATGCCTGTCGTCAGCTCTTTTGCGATCTTGTGCGCCAGCACGTTGTAGATCTTACCCACATGGGAGACCGGATTCTTGCCCGCGGCGGCCTCGGTCCCCATCGGCCGGTTCATCGAAATGAGCCCGTTCACCCGATTGCCTCGGCCCACCTGGCCGGAATCTGCGTCCTCGGCCGACGTTCCGAGCAGGCTCAGGTAGATCCCGCCGAGGCCCCTGCCGGCTTCGTCAAGCGTGTTGAAGTGGACGCGGACGTTCCGGAATTCGCGGAACGTCGCGACGAACTCCTGCATTCTTTGCTGCAGGACCTTCTTTCGCTCAAAGTAGTCCCGCTCGGACCGGACCTGTCCGCAGAGAAGCGGCATGGCAACGGTAAGGTCGAGGTCCCTTCCCGTTCGCAGTCCCATCACCTTGATGTCCTCCCCGGTCTCGGGATGCTTCTTCTTGAACGCTCCCGAGTTCAGATGGCGTTCCAGTTCGAGGACAACACGTTCCGTGGGGCTGAGCGGATAGTAGCCGACGGCGGCGGATGTGTCGTTCGCGCTCCTAACGTCTCCCGGGCGGGCAAAGATGTCGGTGAGCTCCTCGGAGCCAGGTGCAAGCACGACGCGGTACTTGAGATGCCTTGCGGGGTCCACGTTCGGCATGTTCTTCCGCAGCCAGCCCTTCGCCGCCTCAACGGCTATCTCCGGAACAGGGACCCTTGTCTTGCCGACGCGAAAGGTGGCCCGGTCACCGATGATGAGCTCCATGGGCCGGACGACCCTTCCTCCTCCGAACCGCTTCTCCGTGCTCCCGGCGGCCAGCAGCCCCTTGTCGATGTTGTGGTGGAGGATCGTGCCGAATGTCTTCTGGTATTCCCGGCAAAGGGAGATGGACACGGCCTCCATCATGGAATCGCAGAGGTAGTCCGGGTGTCCGGTGCCTTTGCGTTCCACGATCTCGACCCGCTGGTCAAGGACCGATCTGCCCTTGAAGGGTTCGATGACGATCATGATGGAAGTGTAGCATAAATGGCGGGCCGTTAGCGGTGGAGAGGATGGTCTGCCCTTACGGAGCCGCTGCTGCGGATGGGTAGGCCTCGGGGTCTTCCCATCCTGGATCCGTCAGCATCCCACCGATGCTTTGGGTTTCTTCATCTCCTTGACGTCCTTCACTGTCCCCTTGTCCACTGTCACCTCGGCCTTCGTATCGGGTTTCAGTTTCCCGAGATCGATGCTCTTGTCCGCCTTGAGCGTCATGTCGTGCGTTGTCCCTTCGGGACAGAAGGTGATCGTCCCCGCAGCGGGATCAACGGCCTTGATCGTGCCCTTGTGCTGCTCGGCTGCGAATACGGCCGACGCCATCGAGACGACGAGGACGACAGCCATCAGTACCATGAGTATCAGCATGCCCTTTTTCATCGTCGCACCTCCTTTACACCATCCGGGCATCCACAAGCAACAGCTCGGCATCCGCGAGCGCCCGAACGGTGAACCCCGGCTCATTGATGACCATGACCGACGAGAGTGCTTCTGCCGATCGCCCGTTCACCAGCACCGGGCCGCCTTCCAGCAGGTAGAGATAAGCGCCCCAGCCTTCTTCGATCCGGCGGGTAAGCTCGTGACCGGCTTTGAGGAACGATGCGGAGACCTCGGCGTCCGACACGATCCGAAGCGCTCCCGGGACCGTGTTCGAGACAAGAGGAAGGAATCTGTCCGTCCGGTCATTCCTCTCCACAGCCTTCTGCTCCACCGAGGGTCCGGGGCCGCGCCGTCCCGGCAGGAACCACATCTGGATGAACCGCATGGGCTCGTCCGGCCGGTTGTTGATCTCCGAGTGCCACATGCCGCGGCCCACCGTCGTATGCTGCACCCAGCCCTTCTTGAGGACACCGCCGACACCGTGCTCGTCGGCGTGCCGGAATTCGCCTTCGGCGCAGTAGGTCACGACCTCATTGTCCCGGTGGGGGTGGAGCGGCCAGACGCCGCCGGGCGAGATCGTGTCGTCGTTGAACACGCGGAGCGTTCCGAACCGCTCGAACGCGGGGTCGTAATAGTCTCCGAAGGAAAAATGCCAGCGACCGTGGAAACTGCCGTTCTGGATGGCGTCGTCGATCTGGTAGATCTCTTCGGGTTTCCTTACGCTGATCATGTACAGTTCTCTTCCCCCGTCTCCACTACACGGGCAAGAAGCCTCTCTATCCAAATCTTACCACGTTGCCGATGTTGTCAATTAGTTGCTAATCTGCTTGACCATGCGCTGTGCCCGTGCTATGCTCGCTCATCCCAGTCAGTGGAAGGAGGAACACCATGCTTCAGACCTATATGTTTGCGTTCTGGCTCTTCACTCTGTCGGTGGTCCAGGTCTCGGCCTTTGCGGCCGACCAGCAGCTCAAACCCTATCTCCTCGGATACCGGGGAGCCGGCACTGTCGAAGCGAAGCTGCCGGAGGTGAAGGCGGCGCTCGAGCAAAAGGGGTTCCAGATCGTCGGGGAGTATGCGCCCTATCCGGGAGCGCACGTAATGGTTGCAACGAGCGATGCGCTCAAGGCCGCTTCCGCCAAGTCCGGCTTCGGCGCCTACGGAGCGGTCGTGCGGGTCTCCCTGACCGTGGCCGGCAAGGAGCTGCAGGTCGCCTCGACGAACCCGCGGTACTATGCCGCAGCTTACCGGATGAAGGAGGACCTGAGTGATGCGGCGACGGCGCTCGAACAGGCGATCGGGAAGACCGCCGAGTTCGGGTCCAAGGAGGGATTCACGGCAGAAAAGCTGCGGAAGTACCACTACATGGTCATGATGCCCTATTTCGACGACCAGGTGAAGCTTGCGACCTACCCGTCGCAGGAAGAGGCGCTCGCTGCCGTCGAGGCGGACCTGGCCGCCAAGAAGGGCGGGGCGGCAAAGGTCTACCGGGTCGATGTGCCGGGCAAGAAGGAGTCGATCATCGGCGTGTCTCTTGCCGAGGGAGACGGAGCGGATGCAACGATCATGAAGGTCATCGACACCGGCGAGCTGAAGCATACTCCGCATCTGCCCTATGAGCTGGTGGTCTCTGACGGATCGGTGTATATGCTGCACGGCAAGTTCCGCATCGCCCTCGACTTCCCGGACCTCACCATGGGAACGTTCATGAAGATTTCCGGCGCTCCGGCCGCAATCGAAGCGAAGCTCAAGGGGGTCGCAGGAGGGAAGTGACACCGGCGTTCGGCATGATCTGCCGCTCACGTGGCCGGAGAGGATTGCAAGTAAGGCCGGAGGTGAACCTCCGGCCTTTCTTGCGCCGCGCAGCGAGGATGATGCTGACGGCCTTTTCTTCCCTTCCCGAATTCGATACACTTAATTAGGCGCTCTGATCGGAGGCTGCAATGAAAACCTGGGCGAACGTTCTTCTCGGCATCTGGCTGGTCCTCACCGGCCTCATCCATCTGGGCGGTATTGTCTTAACCCATAGCGGGACGATCCTTGCCGTGCTGGGCATCGTGACCGGCATCTTATTCTTCCTCGCCGACAGGAGCGAGAAGCTCGCGACGCAGATGGGAAGCATCCTTCTGGGGATCTGGCTGGTCGTGGGCGGACTCCTGTCGCTCTTCCATGTGCACTTTGCCGGAAGCGGTGTCATCCTTGCGGTCCTTGCAGTTGCCGCGGGCGTCATGGTCCTTGTCTTGCGACGGTAGGGGGATTTGTCGGCCCCGGGAGCGGTGGCCGTCAGTGCCCTTGACTAAGCGGCTACTACATGATAATAGTTAAAAAGTAACAACCGCTGGCGAGTCTTTCCTGCTCCATGAACGTGCTTCGGGCATAGGGGTAGCAAATTCGACGATTTCCCCCCTGGCTGCGATTGATGCCGATGGCCGCCGCTTTGGAGACCCCTTATGGTGGGCTCTCGCAAGAACTTTTCGATCCGCACTCTTTACAACCTCCTCCTGCTCGGCATGTTCGCCCTGTCGGCCGTTGCCGTCATCATCATGGTGAATATGTCGGCCAAGCAACTGGCCCTGCACGAGGCAAAGGAGCGCGCCCGCATCCTGCTGGACCGCAACCTGGCCACCCACGCCTACTTCTCCCGCGAGCTGAAGCCGAAGGTCTTCGCCCTGACCGACGCGTACCGTCCGAGGGAATATTTTGAGCCGGCATGGATGTCCTCGACGTATGCCGTGCGGGAGATCGACCGGCATTTCAAGTCATTGTCCCGTGAACAGTACTATTACAAGGAGTGCGCGATCAATGCCCGCAATCCCGAAAACGAGGCAGACCCCTTCGAGCGGGCGTTCATCGAACAGCTCAACCGGGAACCCGGCCTCATTGAGCAGGCCGGGGTCAGGACGATTGGTGGCAAGCCGTTCTTTGTCGTTCTCAGGCGGGGCGAGACGCTGGAGGAGGCATGTCTGCGGTGTCACAGCGCCCCGCCAGCGGCGCCGGCCGGTCTGGTGCAGCGCTACGGCTCCGACCGGAGCTTTGGCAGACACATCGGAGAAGTAGTGTCGGCGGCGTCGATCCGGGTCCCCCTCGAGGTCGCGTACGAGCAGGCGAACCGCCAAACTATCCTGCTCTCGGCGGCATTCCTCGGGATACTCGGCATCCTCTATTTCGTCATGACGAGCCTCAGCAAGAGGATGATCTTTGCGCCCCTGGGCAAGGTCCGGGACAAGGCGATCCAGATCGCGAACGATGAACGGCGTCTGGGGGAGACCATCGACCTGTCTTCCGGCAGGGAGCTCACAGATCTTGCCGCAGCGTTCAATACCCTGTCCGCGAACCTGCAGCAGAGCAGGAACCACCTCGAAGAAGCGGTCTCTCAGAGAACCGCCGAGCTCCAGAAGGCGCTTGAGAACGTGAAGAAGCTGGGAGGGCTCCTGCCGATCTGCGCGTCGTGCAAGAAGATCCGCGATGACGCTGGCTACTGGAAGCAGATCGAGGTATACATCCGCGACCATTCCGAGGCCGAATTCAGCCACGGGATCTGCCCCTCCTGCGCCGCCAGGCTCTATCCCGGGTATGTCTCGCAGGATGGTCCGCCCGCCAAGGATGTGCAGCAGGAGGGACCGCCGGAAACCCCGGGAGCCGGACCCGACCGTTGACGGCGCCCTCATTCTCTGGTATTGTCCACTGCCGGCATGTCTCGCGCATGTCTCCCGCGAACCGGAAATCAGCATGCAGACACATCCCCAGCCCATCCGCCTGCGCGGCCTCACGATCGGTCCGCCCCTGCTCCTGGCGCCCATGGCAGGTCTCACGCACACCGCTCTCCGGCAGATCCTGTCCCGATTCGGCGGCGTCGGGCTCCTGTCGACGGAGATGCTTTCAGCGAGAAAACTGCCCGCGGAGAACCCCAACGTCTCTCCCTACCTGATCAGGACCGCATCGGAGAAGCTCCTGTCCTATCAGCTCCTGGTCTCGGCCGCTGACGAGGTCGGTCCTGCGATCGACGCGCTGCACAGGTTAGCGGCAGACGCGATCGATCTCAACATGGGCTGCCCGGCCCCGGCGGTCGGCAGGTCTGGCGCAGGCATCAGGCTCATGGGACAGCCGGGGAATGCCGGGCGTATCGTTGCCGAGGCCCGAAGACGAACGGCGTTGCCGCTCACCGCGAAGATCCGGATCGGGATCGAAGATGACGGAGGGTTACGGGACTTTTGCCGTATGCTTCAGGATGAAGGCATCGACATGCTTTCGGTCCATGCCCGGAAGGAGCATGAATCCTTCGCGAGGGATCCGCGGTGGGAGTACATCGCGAAGATCAAGGGCTGGCTCACGATCCCTGTTGTCGCGAACGGCGGGATATTCTCCATCGATGATGCCGAGCGATGTCTTCGCGTCTCGGGGGCCGACGGTCTCATGCTCGGCCGTGCCGCGGTGGTGCGCCCATGGTTTTTCGCCGCGATCGGCCGGGCTCTCTTTAAGGCCGATATCGAAGAACCGGTGGTATCTCTGCCGGACCTGTACAGGTCGTTCCTGGGGAACCTCGAACTGTTCCGGCCCCAGTACCGGCTCGGAAGGCTGAAGGAGTTCACGCATTACTTCGCCAGGAATTACCAGTTCGGCCATCATCTCGCATCCCGGATCCAGTCCAGCAGCAGCATCGATGAGGCGCGGGAACGGGCTGAGATGTTCTTCGAACAGGGGACGTCCTAGGTGTCGGCATGTCGCTTCGAGGCCCCTGGTGTCCATGCTGACACCGCCGGTTCGTCACTCCTGCCACCGAAGCCGCAGCTTGTTCTTCGGCGTCAGGTCCGCACCGGTGCCGAAGGCCTTGCCGGTGCGTCCCAGCATCTCGGCAAGCCACCTGGCATCGGATGCAGACGCACGGTCCAGACGGAAATGGCGTATGTCAAGGGGCGCCATCTCCAGCCCCACGAGCGCTCCGGAAGCCTGTTCGACCCTCGCGAAATACAAGAGCGAGAGACTGGAACGGTAGGCCTCGTGCCCGGCGATGCCTTCGTAATCGTTCAAGAGATCGCCGCATCCGTAGAGGATGAGCTTCCTGCGGTAGACCTCGATGGGCTTCGGGTGATGCGATGAGTGGCCGAAGACAACGTCGATATCCGCAGCGTCGATGACGCGGTGGCTGAACCGCACCTCCTCCTCCGGCACATCATATCCCCAGTTCGCA
>JBAIYC010000094.1:0-1809 GCA_037916085.1 Nitrospirota bacterium
AACGGAAGAAGAAGGTCTACATCGCGACGAATGCCCATGACAAGGTGCTTGCCCTGAAGCTGAAGAAGACGGAGATCGGGAAGCATCTGACCGGAACGATCACATCGGCGGAGATGGGGTACCCGAAGGAGCACCAGGAGTTCTGGCATCGCGCGGAACGGAAGCTGGGTTTTCACCGGGAGAGGACGCTCTTCGTGGATGACACGCTCGCGGTCCTGCAGTCGGCAAGGACCTACGGCATCAGGTACCTGCTCTACAAGGCGAAGGGAAATTCAAAGGTCGCACCGGGCAGGAGCGATGAGTTCGCGACGGTGATGGATTTCAATGAGCTGATCTGACGGTCTGATGTTCCAGGGGTAGTTCAGCGCTGTGTAGACGCTGTGGACACTTACGTCCTGTCTTTCATCCGCGTTTGTCGTCATTCCCACCGATTCTTGCGCGTCAAAAGGTCCTTCAGTGCCCTCAGGGTCTCGTTGCCCCTCTCAGCCGATGGTCATCCCGTCATTCCCTACAAACATCTCTACGCGGACCTATATGCTGTGGTACAGGTACAGGACCAGGAAGACCGCGATGGAGAGCACTGCCAGCGTCAGGAGAACGGACAGCACCGGGGACGGCGCATAGGTGTCCTCGTCGATCTGGCGCGACACGCTTCTGAATCGGAAGAAGGCCAGGAGCCCCATCAGCGCGCCGATGCCGACCAAAACGAGTCCGATGATTGCAGAGTAGGAAGGGTGGGGCTGCGCGGCCTTTCCCATGTAGGCCGCCATCTGGCGGACGAAGAGCGAGAACCGCTCGACCACGAACCCGAAGGCCATGACCGAGATGCTCGTGCGGATCCAGGCGAGGAACGTCCGTTCGTTGGCCATATGGACCCGGCGGTTCCGTACGCGCGAGATGCTGTTGTCCTTTTGTTCTTCCATGGCGGTCTCCGGCGGCATCATCCTGCGATCAGCTTCATGATGCCGCTCCGGACCATCTTTACGGCAAAGGCGGCAAGGATGAGCGAGGCGACCTTGGCGAAGGCCCGCGAGCCGTTGATGCCGACGACGCGGATGATCCGGTTCGACGATGCGAAGATGAGCCAGGCAAGAGCGAGGTTGGCAAGGAGCGAAAGGAAGACGGGCAGGTACCCGTGCGATCCTTGGAGAACGAGCGTGGTCGTCAGCACCGCCGGACCGGCGATGATGGGGGTACCGAGCGGCACGACGCCCAGCATAGGACCGGGCCCGGTCCGCTTCTCGCCTGCCCGCACGATGTCCACGGTGGCGATGATGAGCAGCACGAGCCCCCCGGCGATCATGAAATCCTCGACCAGGATGCCGAGGGCATTGAAGATCCATCGTCCCACCAGAACGAAGCCCACCGTGACGAAGAAGGCCGTGAGGATGGACTGCCGCACGACCGTTCCCCGTTCCTGCTTCTTCATCCCCTCGGTCATGCCGACGAAGATCGGCAGCGTGCCGAAGGCATCCATGGCCACCATGACGGGGATGAGACAAACGAGGAAACTGTTCCAGAGTTCCACGTATACTCCATTTCTCGGCAGGGACGAATCCTGCTCTCAGTATAGCGAAGAGCGTTGCTGCTGTCTACTTCGCACAGGATGGGTACAACAAAGGCCGCTCGGGACGGAGCGGCCGAAACAAGCCTGACGGCGAGGGTTTCGGCACGATCACCATGATGTCGTATCGTGACAGGGGGGGCTGCAATTACCGAGACTCGGCGAGTTGTATTGCAGACTGTCAAGGATGGTCGCCGATGCCGGCCCTTCCAGGGCAGGCGTGTTGAGGGTCGTAAAATGGGATG
>JBAIYC010000095.1:0-3384 GCA_037916085.1 Nitrospirota bacterium
CCGGCCAGCTTTCTGTTCGCTTTGCGTGATATGGGAAGATCGACGAATTGCATCAGTTGTGATCAGCCCTTCAGGAATGCCTGCACAGATCGTTTAATCTCCAGATGATGTACCGGAATATTCGGTACGTCTTTGTTGCCCGGCAGCGCCAGGGCATGAATGAAAGTTAAACCTTTTCGTCTGTTCTTTACCACCTCGGCAATTTCCTTTTCATCGGCAACCTTCCTGGTATTCGTAAATCCAAATCCACTCGCCACGTGTTCGAGGTCGACGGATGTAGCTGCCAGCGTGGGCTGGTTTCCGGTCGAGCCGTAGGCACCGTTGTCGATAGCGAGGATGGTCAGGTTTTTCGGGGCGAGTGATGCTGCGGTCGCGAGCGTGCCGGGGTTCATGAGCAGGCTGCCGTCGCCATCGATTACGACGATGTCTTTCTTCGACGTAAGCGCAATGCCGAGTCCGATCGGTGTCGCCATGCCCATGCTGCCGAGCATGTAGAAGTTCGACGGCTGGTGCTTGACTGCATAGAGCTCCTTGGACGGCCATCCGAGATTGCTCACCACGGCCTTGCCGTCCAGATAGGGCGCAATGGCTTTGATGACGTCGTAACGCGTCATCGTCGGCTTAGACACAAAAGACGCTTCTGCCGTTCTCCCGTCGTCACCGCACCTTGAACCTTGGGCCGTGAACTTTGGACCTGCTGCACTGCATTCCGACCCCTCCCACACCGCGGGGCTCAGCAGGAAGGCGTGGACGGCGTTCGCGCCGTAGATCCGCTCCAGCCTCCGTTCGACGAGCGCCAGCTCCTCGGGAGAATTGATCTCCGAATGCGAAATCCCGGCGCCCGCGAGGATGCCGGGAAGCTTCCTGCCCATGGGCAACTGGGCCTCGATCTTCTCCTGATAGACACCCCGCCTGCTCACGAAGATCGCGAGCGGAAGCTCATAGAACTGCGTCAGCGAGAGCAGCGCGTTGATCATGTTGCCGACGCCCGAGCTCTGGACGAAGAGCGCCGGCCGCCTGCCCGCGAGCGCAGTGCCTGCGGCGATGCCCACGCCTTCCTCCTCCCGCGTGAGCGGAAGGTGAGGGAAGGAGCCGGAGACAATCTCGATCAGGGTCTTGATCTTCTCACAGGGAAGCGACGCCGTGAAGTCGACGCCCGCCGCGCGAAGGATGGATATCAGCTTCTCTTCAGGCCTTGGCACAGCAGGTCCTCGATCTCTTTCCCCGTAATGTTCTTCGAGATGAACTTCGGCACGACAGTGTACGTCTTTCTGTCCTGGCGGAGCCTCGCCTCGCCCCCGCCGGTGATGTTGAGCAGGACCGTATCCTGTTTCCTGATGGCGCCGGACCCCACCGCCTCGGCCAGCGTGGCCACGGCAACGCCGGAAGCCGGCACGATGTCGATGCCCTCGGTCTCCCGGTAAGTCTCCATGGAAGCATAGACAGCCTCGTTCCGGACGCCGTACATCCCGCCGCCGGTTGATGTGAGCGCGTCGTACACGCCGCCCGCCACCGAATAGGCCGGATATCGGGTAGAGAGCACGCGCGTGGTGATCCGCGGGATGAGCATCGGATCAAGGTCCTCGGGGAAGAGCGTGCGGCTGTGCTTCGTCCAGGCATTCAGCATCGGCGTGAAGGGAATGTTCTGGCCGAGGTGCAGGACCGGGGGCCGGGAGCCGAACCTGCCGTCCCGCACGAACCGTTCCGCCATCTCCCAGGCGCCGATGGCGCCGGTGCCGCTGCCCACGGCTTGAACGTAGTGGTCCGGCAGGCGTCCGATCTTCGACACCGCTTCCAGCATCGTGATCCCGAGGCCATCGCGCTTGGCGATGTTCTTCACGCCTCCCTCGAAAGGATACCCGAGCGCCGTAGAGATCCTCTTGGCGACATCGATGGAATCGGCATAGTCTCCGTCGTTCACCGCGAGCGTGAACACGGCAGAAGACGGTTCCAGGTACCACATCTCCATAAGGCACATCCGCGGCACCACGATAACCGCCGGGAAGCCCGTGACCGCCGACAGGTGAGCGAAGGCCCTGGCCGTGTTCCCTGCCGAGGCGACCACGAGGCCTTCGATGCCGTTCTCCCGCGCGTTCCGGAGGACGACACCGGCCTCGAGCTCCTTGAAGGTGCAGGTCTCGAGCAGGGCCCCTTTCTCGGGCCAGTAGCCGTTATAGGCGATGTAGAGCTGCTCCAGACCAAAGAGCTTGGCGAGCCGCTCGGACCGGTAGATGACCGGACCGGGCTGGTTCGTCGCCGGTTCGTGCACGGGGAGCCAGTTAAATCTCCAGACGCCCTCTGTGCCTCGTTCCACGAATTGACGCTCGCGATACTCGGTGACCAGCAGCGCATCCTTGCAGTGCTCGCAGTAGGCGCAGAAAGCGTTCTCGAGGACCTTTCCGCACTTGCGGCATTTGAGGGAATAGTGGCTCATGCTCGTACCGAATTCCTCCCCCTTGAAAGGGAGACATGGGTCAAATCAACCCGCTCACGAGTTCCATGATATCGGTGATCCGGACCTGGTTCCTGTGCCCCTGCATCGCCTCGTTCACCTTGGCGTAGCAGGCCGGACAGGAAAGGATCAGCCGGTCAGCTTTCTTTGCCACGGCTTCGTCAATGGTCAGCCTGCCCATGGCGATCGCGTTCTCATGAAAGACCTTGCGGGCGGCCCCGCCCGCTCCGCAACAGCGTGAATAGAGACGGTTCCGTTCGAACTCCAGGAGCGTGATGCCGGGGATGCTCCGGAGCACCTGCCGCGGCTCCTCGATGACGCCGACCCCGCGCGTCAGATAGCAGGGGTCGTGATAGATCACCCGTTCGTGAAGCTCCTTCCGGAACGCGAGCTTTCCGTTCTTGACCGCGGCGGCGACATGCTGGGTGATGTGCCGTATCCTGAAGGGCAGCTCACGCCCGTAGTAGACCGGCCAGTCCCTGGTCATGATGTTCACGCAGCAGGGGCAGGAGCAGACGAGCGTCCTGACACCGCGCGACGCGTAGCCCTCCACCAGACGCTTCACCAGATCCGGCAGCAGATCATGCTGGCCCGTGATAAAGAGCGGGAACCCGCAGCAGACCTCCTCTTCGGGAGGAAGCATGGTGAAGGGTTCGCCGATGGCGCCGAGCACCTGGGCGTCGCCGCGCACCATCGGCTGCGCCTCGTAGGCGCCGGTGCATCCTGCGTAGTAGCCGACGTCCGCCCGCTCCGCAACCTTTACCTGCTCGGGGAACCAGGAACGATAGCGGTCCGCCGCCGGCTGGTCGTAGGGATTGCCGCTCGAGCGTATGATCCTCGGCAGGGCGGCCTGCACGCCGATCGGCCCAAGGCCGCGCTTCACCATCTCCTTCCGGAGCATGGGCCAGAGCCGCTGGGTAAAGAGACCCACC
>JBAIYC010000096.1:0-7892 GCA_037916085.1 Nitrospirota bacterium
TTCGATGTGCGCTGTTGAAGACCTATCGCTTGGCGGTTCATTCTTCCATTACCGATCCTCGCGGGCCCTCTGCAAGGGTCACTAACTTAGAACAGTATTTTATGCGCCGATATGCATTCGTCATACCACGAACATCGTTCTAGGAGTGCTAATATTTTCTTAGGAGCTATTGACAGGAATAAAGCCCGGGTCGATAATAGTTGCATAGATTGGAAACAGTTGTTTTACTTCTTCTCGACATCGTCAGTCAATCGGAACGCTTCGGTTCCATACATTCGGAGGTGACTATGAAAGAGAAGAGCTATTGGTCTCCCTATCTTTCCGGCGTCGGGCTGGGGCTTACCCTCCTGGCCGCATTCGTCGTCGCCGGACAGGGGCTCGGAGCGTCGCGGGCCTTCGCCGTGACGGCGGGCAAATCCATCGAGGCGGTCTTCCCCGCATTCACGGCGACGCTAACCTACCTCTCATCGTATCTTGAACGAACCCTCTTCCAGGATTGGACCGTCGTTGAGGTGAGCGGACTGTTCCTCGGCGCTCTGATAGGGGTTCTCTGGAGCCGCAATTTCAAGCTGCAGTTCGACCGCGGCGCAGGAGTCAGCGTCGGCCTGCGGACGGTCGCAGCCCTCGGAGGCGGCATGATCCTGGGCTTCGCCAGCAGGCTGGCACGGGGATGCACGAGCGGCGTCGCACTCACCGGCGGATCGCAGTTCGCGCTCGCGGGCTGGGTCTTCGTCATCGCCATGTTCGTCACGGGATTCATGGTGAGGTCCTTCTTCAGGAGGTTATGGTCATGAGCGCACCCTTACAGCTGAGTGATACCGCAAACCTGATCGGCGCACTCGTCCTCGGCATATCTTTCGGGTTCTTTCTTGAACGGGGCGGACTGGGGAATCCCCATCGCTTGACCGGGGTCTTCTATCTCACCGATTTCGCCGTGCCGAAGGCCATGTTCACCGCCATCGTTGTCGCGGCGACCGGGGTCTGCCTGCTGACAGACCTGAACGTGCTGGATATGGATGCTGTCTATATCATCCCTACGTTCTTCTGGCCGCAACTGGTCGGCGGCGCGCTCTTCGGGATCGGATATATCCTGAGCGGTTACTGCCCCGGGACTGCTGTGGCCGGACTCGCATCAGGTCGCCTGGACGCCTTGGCGGCTATGGTCGGAATCGGCCTGGGGACCGTGCTCTTCGCCGTCGTCTTTCCGCAGATCCAGGGGTTCTACATGATCAGCAGCATGGGCAAGGTGACGCTGCCGGTTTTGATCGGCATCAATAAATGGACGATGCTCGCGATCGTATATGTCCTCGCCGGTGCCATGTTCTACGCCATGGAGCGGTTCGAACAGGGCAGGAGCCCGGCAGGCATCATGCAGCACCGTCATGCCTGAAAAGAACATCGGAAATGACAGGGGCGCAGGGGAATTCCACCTCCTGCGCCCTCATTGTTCCTTTCTAGGTCCAACCAGCATCTTCACGCTGCCTTCTTGCCTTTGATTGCCGAAATTTCGGGCAGTTTCGCAGCCAGAACGTCCACCTTCTCGATGACCGGCGGCTTCGCCAGGAGTTCCGGCGCCTTTGCCATCAAAGCTGCAGCGACCCTTCCGGAAAGATGCGCCTCTCGCCCTTTTTCATCGGGAAACGCGTCGAAGATGCCATAGGTCGACGGACCGATGCGGATGCCGAACCAGGCGATCGTTCCCCGCTCTTCCTGAACGATCGGAAGTCCTCCCTTCAGGAACGCCTCGACCTCCGCCTCTTTTCCGGGCTTAGCTTCCAATCGCACGAATAATGCAACCTTGACCATAGTTCCACCTCCCTTGGTCCCTGCATGTCCCTCTATTAACAGTATAGCTCCCTTGCGGCATTTCTCACCTGTCCTTGGCGCAAGGAGGCAGGAGCCGGAGGCTCCCTCGCAGAACGCGACCTCCCGCGGCGTTCCCGCATTCCTCTCTCGGCGGGAGCCCGGGTTTCCCCTGTCGCAGGGAACGATCGCTCTGATTCCTGAAACAACTCGGGCGCAGGAGACTGAACGTCCTGCGCCCGCATTGCTCGCCCCGCGAATCCTAGCCCGCCAGCACTGAGTTCAACGCCTCCCGAAGCGCTTCCACATCGTAGGGTTTCTTGAGGAACGCCCGGAAGCCCTGCTGCCGGTAGCTCGACGTGACAGCGTCATCCGAGTACCCGCTGGAAACAATGGCCCTGACCGCGGGATCGATCTCGCGCAGCCCCGCCAGCGTCGCAGCGCCCCCCATGCCGCCCCGTACCGTGAGGTCCAGGATAACAGCGTCAAATTGATGCCCCGACTGTTTTGCTGCCCGGTATCGTTCGATCGCCTCCTCGCCGCGCACTGCGTACTCCACCTCGTGACCAAGGGCGCTGATCAGCGCTCCGGCCACGTCCCGAATGATCCGCTCGTCATCCATGACGAGGATCTTTCCGTACCGTGCCGAGGCTTCGGCCGCCGACGGCATGGCCGCGACCTCTCTCTCTTCCGCCATGCTTGCGGGCAGGTAGAGGACGAAGGTCGTCCCCTTGCCCGCTTCGGACCGGACGGTGATCGATCCATGATGGCTCTTCACGATCGAATAGGAGGTGGCGAGGCCGAGCCCGCTGCCTTTTTCCTTTGTCGTGAAGTAGGGATCGAATATCTTGCCGAGGTATTGCTCCGGTATGCCGATGCCGCTGTCCGCGATGGCGATCTCCACGTACCGTCCTTGCGCAAGGCCCGGCACCTGGTCCCTGCCCTGAACGTGGAGATTCCGCGCGGAGATCACCACCCGGCCGCCCTCGGGCATCGCCTGGTCGGCGTTCAGGACGATGTTCTGGATCACCTGACTGATCTGGCCTTCGTCCGCTTCCGTGAGCCAGAGAGCGGGATCGATATCGATGCGGCAGTCGGAGCGCGACCCGCTCAGGGCAAACTTGGCGCCGTTCTCGATCACCGGACGCAGTTCGAGCGGTCGCTTGACGGGCGTGCCGCCCTTCGAGAACGTGAGAAGCTGGTTCGTCAGCCTGACCGACAGATGCAGCGCTTTTTCGGCCTCCTCGAGCGCCTCGATGCTCTCGGTCCGGTCGTCGCTCCTCAGCTTCGCCAGAGAGATGAAACCGAACACCCCCTGCAGGAGGTTGTTGAAGTCGTGGGCGATCCCTCCGGCAAGGGTCCCGATGGCCTCAAGCTTCTGGGTCTTGAGGCGCTCCTCCTCAAGAAGGTGCTTATCCGTGATATTGCTGACCGATTCGATCACCGACGTCACGTCGCCCGCCGCGTTCTTCAGGGGGAAGGCCTTTGTCTCCACATACAGGATGCTCCCGTCGGCGTCATGATGCACATGGCTGGCCGTAGCGGACTCGCCCGTCTCAAAGGCCTTCTTGACCGCGCACTCCTCGCCGTCCTCAAAGCAGGGCCTGCTCGCTTTGTGGGATACCGCAAAGCAATGGTTCCCCACGACCGCTTCCAACGAAAGCCCGGCCTGCTGGCAGTACGCACGGTTCGCATTCCGGATGCGGTAGGACCCGTCGACGATAATGAACCCCGAGTCCACGCTGTCATAGACGCTGCGCATCGTCTCCTCGCTCTGGCGCACTGCCTCGGCGGCTTTCTTCACCTCGGTGACGTCCGTCCAGATCAGGCCAAGATTGTTCCCGACCTTGAAGGCCCGCATGCTGAACTGTTTGTCGCCGAACACTCCTCCCGGTTGGAACGACTCCATGTAGAACGGTTCTCCCGTCTCGAGGACCCGTCGGTATCCGGCATAGCGGTCGGTCGCTTCGATGCCCGGAATGAGCTCCCTGATGTTCCGTCCGATCGCCTGCTCCAGGGTGATTCCGGTCAGCTCCCGCGCATTCTTGTTGAAGTAGAGATAGTTCAGATCGGGATCGAGCAGGAGGCAGGCGCTGGGGCCGGATTCCATGAAGCCCCGGAACCGCGCTTCGCTTTCCCGAAGCGCCTCTTCGGCGTGCTTGTGATCGGTGATGTCCGTTGAGATGCCGCAGAGGCCGTAGATGTTGCCGCGGCTGTCCCGCAGGGGCATCTTGACCGCCCAGTACGTGCGCGGCAGACCGTCCGACGGGGTCAGGTCGACCTCTTCGCGCGCAACGGTCTCTCCCTGTTCGATGACGCGGCGGTCGCTCTTCTGTATCTCTTCCACCGAGCTGCCCGAGAAAAATGCGTCATCGCTCTTGCCCAGGATCTCCTCCTTCGGAAGGCGGAACAGATCACACACCGCGCGGTTCACGTACGTGTACCGGTAGTGAGTGTCCTTGATGAAGATGGCCGATCCCACGCCGCTCAGAATATCGTTCAGGCGCTTCTCGTTCTCCCGCAGGGCGTCCTCGGCCCGCTTGCGTCCCGTGACGTCCCTTTGCAGAGAGACGTAGACCTCGCCGTATTCCGGATGGTCCAGCTTCGATATGGTGGTGTGGCCCCAGAAGGCAGTGCCGTCCTTCCTGACGTTCAGGACCTCACCGCGCCAGGCGCCGGCCTCGCGCAGGGCACTGTCGATCTCGGTCGCCGTTCGCACGGGGTCTCCGCCGGTCGGAGCGTTCAGGACGGACACATGCCTGCCCCGCAGTTCCCCGGGGCCGTATCCGAAGATCTCCTCCATCTTCGCATTGGCATAGACGATCGTCAGGTCCCTGGCGTTGACCAGGTAGATGCCTTCGGCGATGTTCCTGGCGATCTCGCCCTGGAGTCGCAGCTCCGCCTCCGCGCGTTTGCGATCGCTGATATCATGGCTGATGGAATAGAGCACGGTACTGCCGTTCAACCCTATCGGCCCCGTGAACACCTCTACGTCGCGCACCGAGCCGTCGGCGAGGCGCTGCTTGAACTGAAACGAGCTCCGCTCCTCCGTGCGGGCCGCCTGCAGGTCCCTGCGCATATCGTCGGCCGGCTGGACGTTGATGTCCGATATGCGCATCGACAGCAGTTGATCGCGAGTGCAGCCGTAGAACTGGACCGCTCGCGCGTTGGCGTCAAGGATCGCGCCGCTTTCAGGATCGATGACCATCGCGATGACCTTGACGTTCTCGAAAAGGTTCCGAAAGCGCTGTTCGCTCATGCGCCGCGCCTGTTCCGCTTCGGCAAGCTTCGAGATCTGCCGGGTGAGCAGCATGCCCGCGCCGAAGAGGACCATGACGAGAGCGCCCACCAGTGACGCCTGCCGCAGGGACTGGGACCTCCAGGCAGCCAGCGCTTCGTCCGTTCGCACGGACACGACCGCGAAATACGGCTGACCCGGAGTGCGGGCATACGCGGCCAGCCTGTCGCTCCGGTCATAGCCGAAGGCTTGAGAGCGATAGAAGCCCGTGGGCGCGGCGGGCGGATAGTTGCGGAACAGGTCGCGGTCGGAGAAGTCCTGCTCATACGAGCCGTCATTGAGCGGTGAGACGATGAGCGTGAAACCGTCCGTCCGCATGATATTGATCCTGGTGCTTGCGCCAATGTTCATGGATCTGTAGAACTTGTCAAAATACTCGGGTTTGAATGAGACCGCGATGAGGCCGGCAAAACGGCCCTGAGCATCAAGGATCCGCTTCGAGATCACGAACCGCCATTTATGGTTGATGCGGGTCTTTACGGGCCTGCTGATGAACCGGTCCGCCCCGGCACCATCTCGCGCTGCGATATAGAAATCGCGGTCCGAAACGTCGATGCGTCTGGCGGGAAATTCTTCGGAGAACGACTTGATCCTGCCGCTAGCGTCGATGACCAGCGCAGCCGAGGCCTGGGGGGTCCTGGCGACCTCGGCCTTAAGGATCCTATGGAGCTCTTTTTCGGCCGGCATGCCGGCGGCCCCGCGGTGAGCTATGCGGCCGGCTATGCTGTCGACCGTTCTTTCCACCTCGCCGAACGCGCGGGCGGCGTGTTCATTGAGCGCCTCTGCATAGCCGAGGAGGCCTCGTTCTGATTCTTTCAGCGTATTCTTATAGTTCGCAATGATCTGCCAGGCCGTCAGCAGGAGAGCCAGGGAGATGGTCAAGGCAACGGCCGCGATCGTTGACAGGCGAAGTCTCCTGTAACCTTGCAGGCTCTTCATCGTGCATTCTCCCCCTGGTCCACGATATCGGCAGAGCGCCCCGCTTCCGCGCGCAAATGATGGAGCAACGTCCCCGATCGCCCAGTTTGTCCACGCGAACAGATCATTTCGCCGTTGCGCAACCGTCTAGAGTGGTCCGGCACGGTGCACTGCGAAATATACCACGAAGCAAGGTTCGCTACACCATGATTTCTTCGGGCAGGGCCGCGGAAGGGGTCGGTCAAAACCGGGCCGGGAAACAAAAAGGGCGCAGGACAAACGATCCTGCGCCCGCGTTTCGAGCAGACACTTCATCCTTCTTTATGATCCGTCACCTGCCGTAGTAGGATATCACCGATGCCTTCGCGATGGCATGCGAGTTCAGCATGAACCCCACGAGCGCGGCCCCCGCCTTCTCATCAAGGTCCAGCTTCTGCACATCGAGAGCGAAGACCGTGAAGATGTACCGGTGAGGCCTGTCGCCGATCGGCGGGCACGCGCCTCCGAATCCCGGCTTGCCGTAGTCCGTCATGCTCTGCACGCTTCCGGCAGGCGCGAGCTTCTTCGCGGGGTCACCCGCTCCGGTCTTGAGCTGCGTCACGTCCGCAGGGATGTTGAAGATGACCCAGTGCCACCAGCCGCTGCCGGTCGGAGCGTCGGGATCGTAGACAGTAAGCGCGAAGCTCTTCGCGGCCTTCGGCGCGCCCGTCCACCTGAGCTCGGGCGAGATGTTCTTGCCCGTGCAGCCGAACCCGTTGTAGACCTGATCGATAGTGAGCTGGCCTCCCATCTGGTCGCTCCTCAGCGTGAACTCCTCGGCATAGGCCGCTGCCGCGACAAACAAAACGAAAATCCCTGCTGCCAAGAATGCTTTTTTCATAGTTTGCCTCCTCTCCGGACGGAATGATGGATCTTATTGTCATTGCGAGGAGCGATGCTGCGATGAAGCAATCGCTCTTCCGCATCAGGGGATGACTACGAGACTGCTTCGCTTTCGGCTCGCGATGACGGCAAGAAGGAACCCGGTATCCTTTACGTCTTGAATATCTCCTTCAGGAACGCCTGAAGGTCCTTCCACGATTCCTTGTCGGCCTTGGCGTTATAGGCATAGCCCGCCATTTTGAGCTTCTTCCCGAGCTCGGTCGCCTCGGGATTCGTGAAGCCGTGGACCGCTCCGGGATAGTTCACGAACTTGAAGTTGACCTTCTCCTCCGCCATCTCCTTCCTGAGCGCCTCGATCTGCTCGGGCGTTACAAACTTGTCGTCTGCCCCGTTGTAGACGCGGACCGCCGCCTTGATATGCTCGGGCTCCCCCGGGTTCACGTTCGCCAGGCCGCCGTGGAAACTGGCGATCCCCTTCAGGTCAACGCCCTGCCGGGCCATGTTCAGGACCACGCCGCCGCCGAAACAGTAGCCGATCGCGGCGATCCTGCCAGGATCGACCGTCGGGTCCTTCTTGAGAAGCTCAACAGCCGCGAGGAATCGCTCCTTGGCGACCGGGAAATTCTTCATCACCTCGGAGGTGAACTTCTTAGCATCGTCGGGATGGTCCGCGACCCTCCCCTCGCCGTACATGTCGAGCGCAAGGGCCGTGTAGCCCAGTTCCGCGAGCATGCGCGCCCGTTTCCGAACATACTCGTTCTGCCCCCACCATTCATGGACCACGATCACGCCGGGCCGTTTTCCCTTCACGTTTTCGTCATAGGCCAGGTAGCCCTTGAGCGTGACGCCGCCGGCAGAATACTCGACGGGTCTGCCCTCGATCTTCGGTTTCCCGAAAGCAGCGCTCGCCAGCACGATCATCCAGACGATGACCAGGAACACAACAATGAGCCGTAAGGCCTCTTTCATCGCGATCGCCTCCTTTTGTCAA
>JBAIYC010000097.1:0-7407 GCA_037916085.1 Nitrospirota bacterium
GCGGTCCCCCGTGCCTGGGCTGCCATTCCGTATCGGGTCTGAAATATTTCGGAGGCGGCACTCTGGGACCGGACCTGACTAGTGCCTACACGACGCTGGGGCCGGGGCTCGTTACGATGCTCACGAACGTGCCTTTTCCCACGATGAAGCCGATCTTTGACCTCCATCCGCTCACAGCGGCCGAAGCCGGGGACCTTGCGGCGTTTCTCCGGACGAGCGGCTCCAGACATCCCCAAAATTACACCGGCCGGGTCGTGGCGGCATCGCTGATTGCATTCGCTGTTCTCCTGATCATCATTCACCTTGTATGGCGCAGGAGGCTCACGAGCGTGCGGAAGGCCTTGGTGGACCGCGCGGAACAGGAGGGCGCCGAACGATGAGTTGGATCAAGGACATCCTGGACCCGAAAAGACGGAGCTGGGAGGAGATGTACCGGAACCGCTGGCAGCACGACAAGCGCGTGCGCAGCACACACGGCGTCAACTGCACCGGCGGCTGTTCCTGGGAGGTCTACGTGAAGGACGGGATCGTGACCTGGGAGACGCAGGCCACGGATTATCCGCTCCTGGAGCCCGGGCTTCCACCCTACGAGCCGCGGGGATGCCAGCGCGGCATCACGTTCTCGTGGTACGTGTACAGTCCCTTGCGTGTGAAATATCCTTATGTCCGCGGCGTGCTGCTGGATCTGTGGCGGACAGCGCGGGCGATCCATGCCGACCCGGTGGAGGCCTGGAAGTCCGTCGTCGAGAATGAAGAGAGCCGGAAGAGCTACCAGCAGGCGCGGGGCAGGGGCGGGCTCCGGAGGAGCACCTGGGACGAGGTTCTGGAGATCATCGCCGCGTCGACGATCCATACGGCAAAGAAATACGGACCCGACCGGGTCATCGGCTTTTCTCCCATCCCCGCGATGTCCATGCTGAGCTATGCAGCGGGCTCGAGATTTCTACAGCTTTTCGGCGGTGCAATCCTGAGCTTCTATGACTGGTACGCCGATCTTCCACCCGCGTCGCCGGAAGTCTGGGGCGAGAAGACTGACGTGGCCGAGAGCGCGGACTGGTACAACAGCAAGTTCATCGTCACCATGGGCGCAAATCTCAATATGACGAGAACCCCGGACGTGCACTTCGCAGCAGAAGCGCGGCACAACGGAGCCAAGCTCGTGGTCTGCTCCCCTGATTTCAGCCAGGTGTCGAAGTACGCTGATTGGTGGCTCCCGATCAACGCCGGACAGGATGGCGCTTTCTGGATGGCGGTCAATCATGTGATCCTGAAAGAGTTCCATGGTGACCGCGCTGTTCCCTATTTCACCGAGTATCTCAAACGGTACAGCGACGCTCCGTTTCTCGTTGAGCTCGACAAAAGCGGCGATACCTTTCAGCCGGGACGGTTCCTCCGCGCGAACCGGATCGACCGCTACAAGAGAGAGGAAAAGGGCGAATGGAAATTCCTTGTTCTCGACAAAACCACGAACGAACCGCGTATGCCCCGGGGAAGCATGGGCCACCGGTGGCAGGAGAAGAAAGGCCAATGGAACCTTGAAATGAAGGACGGTCAGGACGGAAGCGCCATCGATCCGTTGCTTACGGTCATCGAGAGGCGCGACGACGCGCTCCAGGTCCGGTTCACCGAATTCGCAGCGGGACGAACCTTCACCCGGAAAGTGCCGGTCCGCTACGTGCAAACGGACAAGGGAAGTGTCGCTGTCGCCACGGTCTTCGACATCCTGATGGCGCAGCACGGCATAGCGCGGGGCATGGAAGGCGAGTATCCCTCGGGCTATTCCGATCCCGACCAGCCGTATACGCCGGCATGGCAGGAAAAATATACCGGCATCAGCGGAGATACGATTGTCCGTTTTGCTCGCGAGTGGGCGGGCACGTCCGAGAAGACGAAAGGCAAGTGTATGGTCATCGTCGGCTCCGGGGCCAACCACTGGTACCACGCCAACATCACCTATCGCACGGCGATCACGGCGCTCATTCTCTGCGGCTGCGTGGGTGTGAACGGAGGCGGGCTGAACCATTATACGGGCCAGGAAAAGGTAGCGCCCGAAGCATCGTGGAAGAGCCTTGCCTTTGCTCTGGACTGGCAGCAGCCGCCGCGGCTCGTGAACGCGCCATCCTTCCATTACGTGCACTGCGATCAGTGGCGCTATGATGATCCGCAGCATGAGAATGAAATCCTGGGGTTCCGTCATCCCATGGACGTGCAGGTGAACGCGGTCCGCCGCGGCTGGCTGCCCTTTTTCCCCCAGTTCAACCGGAGCACGATCGAGCTCGTGGAGGAAGCGGAGAGGGCGGGAGCGAAAACCGGGACCGAGATCATCTCCTGGCTGGTGGAGCAGCTTACGTCGAAAAAGATCCGCTTTGCCGTCGAGGACCCCGATGCCCCCGAGAACTGGCCCCGGGTGTGGTATATCTGGCGCGGAAACGCGATCCTGACGAGCGCCAAAGGGCACGAGCACTTCCTCCGGCACTATCTCGGCACGGGGTCGAACGCAATCGCCGAAGAGGCCCGAAACGAAGCGACGACGGAGGTAAAACGTGAGGGTTCGGCGCCGGTCGGTAAGCTCGATCTCGTCGTGGACATAAACTTCCGCATGGATTCGTCGGCTCTCTATTCGGACATCATCCTTCCCACAGCCACCTGGTACGAGAAGGACGACCTTAATACGACCGATCTCCATTCCTTCATTCACCCGCTGGGTGAAGCGGTCCCGCCCTGCTGGGAATCGAAGACAGACTGGAACATCTTCAAGACCATAGCGGAAAAGGTGAGCGAGCTGGCGCCTTCGCATTTTCCGAAGCCGTTCCGCGACATCGTCACAACTGCGCTCGGCCACGATACGCCCCGCGAGATATCCCAGCCCGAGGTCAGGGACTGGTACCGGGGCGAATGCGAGCCTGTTCCGGGGACAACGATGCCGCAGTTCACGGTCGTCGAGCGCGATTACCATGACCTTTTCAACAAGTTTATATCCTGCGGACACCTGGAGCGCGACGAAGGCATGGCCGAGCGCGGCATCCGCTGGGAGATCAAGGATCAGTACGACGATTTCATGAAGGTGGCGCCGACGATCAAAAGAAACGAGAAAACCTATCTTTCTCTTGCCAGCGCCCGTGAAGCGGCAAACGTGCTGCTTCACTTTGCGCCCGAGACGAACGGAGAGGTCGCTTATCGGGGCTTTAAGGCTTTGGAGAAAGTCGTGGGACTTCCTCTTGCCGACCTCGCGGAGAAAAACCGGGCCATCCGGCGGAGCTTCGACGATCTCGTGGCCCAGCCGCGGAGGATCCTGACGAGCCCGATCTGGACCGGGGTCACCAACGAAGGCCGGGCCTATTCCGCGTTCTGCCTGAATGTAGAGCGCTTCGTGCCTTGGAGAACGCTGACCGGGCGCCAGCATTTTTACATCGATCATCAGGGATACATCGACTTCGGCGAGAGCCTCCCGGCGTTTAAATCAAAAATCGGTCTTCAGGACGCCCGCGATCTCACCAAGAGCGCTGCTCCGGACAAGGCTCTGGTCCTGAACACGATCACGCCCCACGGAAAATGGCACATTCATTCAACCTACTCCGATAACCTCATCATGCTCACGCTTTCGCGCGGCGTCGAGCCTTACTGGCTGAATGTCGACGATGCGAAGCAGATCGGCGTGAAGGACAACGACTGGGTCGAGGTATACAACGACAACGGCGTCATCGTGACGCGCGCTGCCGTGAGCGTTCGCATACCGAGGGGGGTCGGAATTTTCTACCATGCGCCTGAACGGACATCGTTCCCCAAGTCGCCGACGCGGAACAACAAACGGGGCGGGGGAACGAACAGTATCACCCGCATCCGGCTGAAGCCTTCGCTCATGGTCGGCGGGTACGCGCAGCTTTCCTTTGCCTTCAATGCCTGGGGTCCGCCCGCAGGGGACCGGGACACGTATACGATTGTTCGCAAGCTGGAAGGGAAGGCGGAGTTCTAAGCAAGCGAAAGATCGAACCGCCAGGACGAAAGGGGCGAGAAGGTTTTTCTGTCGCTACCGGTCTTCATGATTTTCTGACGCACGTGACGCCTTCGCGGTGAGTATTTGTATTCGGACTTAACAAAAGGAGCCTTCATGAATATCCGCGCACAGGTTTCCATGGTGTTCCATCTCGATAAATGCATCGGCTGCCACACCTGCAGCATCGCGTGCAAGAACATATGGACGTCGCGCAAGGGCGCCGAATACATGTGGTGGAACAACGTGGAAACGAAGCCGGGCACCGGCTATCCGACGCTGTGGGAGGACCAGAACCAATACTCCGGCGGCTGGGTCCGGGGAAAGGACGGGCCGAAGCTCCGGCTCCAGGGCAGGCCTGGAGCGCTTGGGAACATCTTTTTCAATCCCCGCCTGCCGTCCATGGACGACTATTACGAACCCTGGACCTATCGCTATGAAGAGCTGTTCAACGCGCCCCAGGGCACTGACCAGCCGGTGGCTGCACCGGTGTCTCAGATAACAGACAAGCACATTGACATCGAGGCCGGTCCGAACTGGGATGACGATCTGGGCGGGTCCTCTGTTTACGCGAAGAACGATCCTAACTTCAGGCCGCTGACCGACGAAGAGCGGCGTCAGCTCTTCGAACTTGAGCGGATGATGATGTTCTATCTTCCGCGCATCTGCAACCACTGTCTGAACCCCGGATGTGTCGGAGCCTGTCCTGCCGGCGCAATCTACAAGCGCGGGGAGGACGGCATCGTGCTCGTGAGCCAGGAAAAATGCAGGGCCTGGAGGATGTGCATTTCAGGATGTCCCTACAAGAAGACGTACTTCAACTGGAACACGGGCAAGGCCGAGAAGTGCATCCTCTGTTATCCCCGCCAGGAAACCGGGCAGGCGCCCGCCTGTTTCCA
Source organism: Nitrospirota bacterium (assembly GCA_037916085.1). Taxonomy (GTDB): domain Bacteria; phylum Nitrospirota; class UBA9217; order UBA9217; family UBA9217; genus JAKAHZ01. The sequence continues at coordinate 4,891 of JBAIYC010000097.1, forward strand.
TGCCTGCGTCGGCCGCATCCGGTATCTGGGCGTTGTGCTCTACGATGCCGACCGGATCAGCGGAACGGCGAACTTGGCCGACAAGGATCTCGTCGAAGGCCAGCGATCGCTGATCCTCGATCCCTTCGATCGCGACATCATCAAGAAAGCAAAGGAAGACGGCATCCATGACGCGACGATCGAAGCCGCTCAGAAATCGCCGGTGTACTGGTACGTGAAGAAGTGGCGGCTTGCCCTGCCGATTCATCCTGAGTTCCGGACCCTGCCCATGCTCTTTTACGTGCCTTCGCTCCTGCCGGTCATGGCGCGGGTCGAGAACGGCCTCTACGATCTCAAGGAATCCCTCTTCGGCACTCACGGCAGCTCGCGCGTTTCAACCCGATATCTGGCATCGCTCTTTGCTGCAGGCGATGAGGAGGAAATCGCCCTCGTGAACAGGAAACTGCTTGCACTGCGCATGTTCAAGCGCTCAGAGACTGCAGGGGACGTGGACCGGAACGAGGCTCGGAGGATGCTCGATGAGGCGCGAACAACGCCCGAGGAAGCGGAGGCGATCTACCGGATGACATCGTTGCCGCACTTCAACGACCGATTCGTCATCCCGCCCTTTATGCGGGAGCAGGCGATCGGGTCTGTTCAGAAGCCCCAGTCGCATAAGGAAGAGGCGGGATTCGGATTTATACGGCCTCCGAAACGCGGGTGGTAGCGTATGGAAGGGATCGACGGGAACATATACGTTTTGCTTGCTGATATTCTGGAATATCCCACGCCGATGATTGCCGAACAGGCAAAAGCATGCGAGAACGCTCTTGCACAGGTGGACGGGCAGGCGTCCAAACATTTGAGCGAGTTCGGAGAATACTGTGTGAATAACTCTCTCAGCCGCCTCGAAGAACTGTATACCGACACCTTTGACCTTGACGCGATCTGCTGCCCCTATGTCGGATTTCACCTGTTCGGAGAGGAACGCACACGCGGCATGTTCATGGTCAAGCTCAAGGAGCACTACCGGGCTCAAAACTATCCACTGAACGGAGAACTGCCCGACCATCTCAGCGTTATGCTCCGGTTCCTTGCCGGTGCTGCCGAAAGCGGCGAAACACGCGATCTTACGAGGTATTGTCTTATCCCGGCACTCGGGAGAATGATCTCTCTCTTCAAGGACAAGGAGAACCCCTACGGGGGTGTTCTGCGGGCGCTGCTCGCGTTTCTCGAAACGGAAGGCAACGGGTGACGGCATGATGAATCCCGTGGGAGAAACCAATCTGATGTTCGAAACGCTTCTTGCTGAATCGGTCAGGCACCACGGACACTTGTGCCCCGGACAGGTCCTCGGCGTCAGGATGCCCATGCTCGGTCTCGGCGAGATCGGCGTTCACGATCCGAAGTGCAGACAAAGAAAGGATTTCATGGTCATCGTGGAAATGGACCGGTGCGTGCTCGATGCGGTTCAGTCCGTGACCGGTTGCAGCCAGGGGAAACGAACCCTGAAACTTATGGATTACGGCAAGATGGCCGCTGCCTTCATGAACCCGAAAACAGGGCGGTCCGTCAGGGTTCTCGCGCGGGAGGATTCGCGGGAGCATGCAAAGGCGTATGCTCCCGACATCGCGGATGTCTATGCCGCCCAGTGCGCAGCCTACCGGACGATGACCGATGAAGAGCTTTTCGATGTTGCGACGGTCGAGGTGCTGCTCAGGCCCGAGGATATGCCCGGCAGGCCGCTCAGGCGCGTCCAGTGCGAGAGCTGTGGCGAATTTGTTCAGGACATGCGGGAAGTGCGCCGCTCGGGTAACGTGCTGTGCAGGCCCTGCGCGCACGGGGGGTATTGTTCCGCAAAGGGATGAAGCGTCCGATGGGAGGTGGGGTCATGTCGGACAGTATTTTCTACATCGTGTTTCCGTATATAGCTGTGATCCTCGCAGTCGGAGCAGGTCTTTACCGCTATTACACGAACCGGTTCTCCTATTCGAGCATGTCTTCACAGTTCCTGGAAAACCGTGCGCTCTTCTGGGGCTCCGTTCCGTGGCACTACGGCATCGTTATCATTCTGCTTGCCCACGTCGTTGCGACTGCGGCCCCCGATTTCTGGGCATCGCTCCACCGGCACGCGTGGGCAATGACGGTCATCGAGCTTGCGGGCGGCTCCCTGGGCCTGCTCACGCTCCTGGGGATCGCAGTCCTCATCATCCGCAGGTTCGAAAGCGCGAAAACGAGACCCGTAACGACTATCATGGACTGGATTTTGTTTGCTGATCTTCTTCTCCAGGTCGTGGCAGGTCTTTATATCATGCTTTTCTATCGCTGGGGGTCGCTGTGGTATGAATATACCGCTACGCCGTGGGTCGCGTCTCTTATTACGTTGTCGCCGCGGGTGGACTTTGTTACACCTCTGCCCTGGATTATAAGGTTCCACATGGTAAATGGGTTCGTGCTCATCGGCCTGTTTCCGTTCACCCGGCTTGTGCACATCTTTACCGTGCCGATATCATATTTATGGCGGCCCTACCAGGTGAT
>JBAIYC010000098.1:0-12512 GCA_037916085.1 Nitrospirota bacterium
GTCATGAAGAACATCATCAAGGACCTCCACGCGGGCAAGGACGTGGAGAGCCAGAAGGAGAAGTTCCGGGAGCTGATCAAGGACGTGGCTCCCTGGGAGATCGCCCAGATGGAGCAGGCGCTCATCCGCGAGGGGATGCCCGAGACCGAGATCAAGAGCCTCTGCGACGTCCACGTCAAGGTCTTCCAGGAGGCGCTGGAGCACAAGACCGTTCCCGGGCTTCCCGCCGGCCATCCGGTGCACACCCTCATGCTCGAGAACCGGGCGCTGGAGGGCATCCTGTGCGAGGCCGAGGCGGTGTCCGACTACGGGAAGGAGAAGGACAGACTGCTCGGCATCCTGGACCGGCTCGGTGAGATCGACCGGCATTTTGTCCGGAAAGAGAACCAGCTCTTCCCGGTGCTTGAAACGAAGGGCATCACCGGCCCGTCGAAGGTCATGTGGGCGCTCCATGACGACATCCGCGGCCTCCTGAAGGATGTACGGAAGCGTGTGACCGACGGGAAGATGGAGAAGGTCGCCCTCGAGGCGCTCGCCAAGATGCTCCGCGATATGGTCTACAAGGAGGAGCACATCCTGTTCCCCATGGCGCTCGAGACGCTCTCCGAGGAGGAGTGGGTGAAGGTCGCCCGGGGAGAGGACGAGGCCGGCTACGCGTGGATCACACCGGAAGCGAAGTGGCGGCCGGCCGCCGAGGCAGTGCAGCAGTCGGCGCTCGGTGCGCTTGCCGGCAGCCTGAACCTGGACACCGGCAGGCTCACTGTGGAGCAGGTGAACCTGCTGCTCACGCACCTGCCTGTTGACCTCTCCTTCGTGAACGAGAACGACGAGGTGGCCTACTACTCGGCCACACCGGAGCGCATCTTCCCGCGGAGCCCGGGCGTCATCGGCAGGAAGGTCCAGAATTGCCATCCCCCCAAAAGCGTGGACATGGTGGAGAAGATCCTGAAAGCCTTCAAGGAGGGGACAAAGGACGTTGCCGAGTTCTGGATCCAGATGCGCGGCAGGGTGCTCCACATCCGCTATTTCGCCGTGCGGGACGCCGAAGGGAAGTACCGCGGCTGCCTCGAGGTGTCGCAGGACATCACCGAGATCCAGAAACTGACGGGCAACAAACGGCTCCTGGACTGGGAGTAGACATGAAGAGTGCGGCTCGCCGCAGGAAGGGATGAGCGCCTGCCGTGAGCCGCGGCTCTGGACCCTGGACCGGTCCTCCTGGTTGAGCGACCTGTTGCACTTCCAGCAGCATGTCGCAGAACCATGTCAGAAGAATATCCTGCGGGCTCTTTTGACACTGTCGATAATTTGTTATAATAATGCCCTCCCTGCGAGCAAGGCCGCGTGACCCGTTCTTGGGATTCGCGGTTGGCGAGAGGAAGAAGCGGTCCGACCCAGTGAAGACGCGCGGCACGTCGGCAGTGAACAAAATGGAAATCAAGAAAGCGCTATTTTTCAAGCCCGGAGCGATCGGAGACACGCTGCACACCCTCCCGGCCTTACGGGCATTCAAGACCAGCTACCCCACATCGCACATTACCTTCGTAGTATCTCCCGGATCAGAGTCACTCGTTCAAGGAACTCCCCTTGCACACCGTGTTCTCGTCTTTGACAAATCGAAGTTCAAAGGCCGGATAGGGGATCTCGTCCGGTTCGGACTGCAGCTGCGAAGAGAGCGATACGATCTGTTCGTCGATCTGCAGCACTCCTTGAGGTCTTGGGTCCTGCGGCTACTGAGCGGTGCGCGGACAAAGCTGGTCTATCGAAAACAGAAAGAGAGCCGGCGGTGGACGGAAAGATTGCATGCGGCGCAGAACTTCGTGGAAACGCTTCGTCCCCTGGGAATCACGGAGAGGGTAACCAGCATCGAGCTGCCGGTCAAGTCCGATGCCCTCCATGCCGTCGAGCGCTTGCTTGCCGGGCGGGCCATCGACAGGACGCGACCGATCGTCGCGTTGAACTGCGGTGTGAGCGCCGCGAGACCGGCGCGGAACTGGCTTCCGGAGCGATTTGCGGAGCTTGCCGACCGGCTGCGGGACGAACTCGGGGCATCCGTGGTCTTTATCGGAGGCAACGAGGACCGGGAGCTGATCGGACAGGTCCTCAAAGGGATGAGAGGACAGGCGCTGTCCCTCGCGGGCGAACTATCGCTCGATCAATCGGCGGCACTCTTGTCCAAGTGTGTATGTCTCGTCAGCTCGGACACGGGACCGCTTCATCTCGCGACAGCGGTACAGACCCCCGTCATTGGCCTCTACGGCTCGACGGACCCCCGACGCACCGGTCCCGTTGGTGAAGTTCACCGCGTCATCGTCAAGAACCTTGACTGCGTTCCCTGCGAACAGAAAGACTGCCCCCTGAATACGAGGGCATGTATGGCCGCCATCTCGGTAGATGAGGTCCTCGAGGCTGTGCGGAGTGTGATCACCGGAGAGTGAAGAAGCTCTCGCCGTTCGGCTCGGAGACCGAGCCCCTCCTTGACATTCGCTTTGCACACCGTATAATCCATTGACCATGTCCACGGATCAACATGCGACCCTGCCCGCGAGCCCGGGCGAAGTGCGGACCGTCTTCGCGGGGCTTATGCTTGCGCTTGCCCTTGCCGCGCTCGACCAGAACATCGTCGGTGTCGCACTGCCTCGGATCGTGAGCGACCTCGGCGGCCTGTCCCATCTCTCCTGGGTGGTCACGGCGTTCCTCGTGACCTCCACCGCAACGACGCCGCTCTACGGCAAGCTTTCGGACATGTACGGCAGGAAGCCGCTCTTTATCGCCGCCATCATCATCTTTCTCGTCGGCTCATCGCTCTGCGGCCTGTCGCGCTCCATGACCGAGCTCGTGGTCTTCCGGGGGATCCAGGGGCTGGGCGCCGGGGGGCTCATTGTGCTCGCCCAGACGGCCATCGCCGACCTCGTGGCGCCGCGGGAACGGGGCCGCTACCAGGGGCTCTTCGGCGCGGTCTTCGCCCTCTCGAGCGTTGCCGGCCCGCTTCTGGGCGGGTTCATCACCGATGCCCTGTCGTGGCGATGGATCTTTTACGTGAACGTTCCGATCGGCATCCCCGCTCTGGCGCTGATCGCCTTCGGGTTTCGCCGTCCACACCACGCGGTCACCCACCGCATCGATTACACGGCGGTCCTGCTGCTCACCTCGGCGACGGTCGCGCTCCTGCTTGTCCTGTCCTGGGGCGGCGTGCAGTTCCCCTGGTCATCACCGGTCATCATCGCTCTTGCAGCGTCTGCAGCGGTACTGACGGGCCTGCTCATAGCTGTCGAACGGAAATCGCCGGAGCCTGTGCTCTCTCCGCATGTCTTTCACAACCGGATCTTCGTGATTTCCTCGGCGGTCATGGCGCTCACCTTCATGGGGCTCTTCGGGGCTTCGGTCTTCCTCCCGCTCTTCTTCCAGCTCGTACTGGGCCATGCGCCCGCGCGGGCGGGGCTCCTGATGGCGCCTATGACCGGTGGCATGATCGTTGCGTCCTTCCTCGGCGGCCGCATCGTCTCCCGGACGGGAAGGTACAAGATCTTTCCGGTGGCGGGCCTGGCCGCGGCCGCCCTGGCCTATCTCGTCGTGATGGCGGCGGCGACCGCGGACCTCAGCCTCGCTGTCATCGAGGCCGCGCTGATCGCACTGGGCTTCGGGTTCGGCCTGGTGATGCCGAACCTTGTTGTTGCCATCCAGAACGCCGTGGGCCCGCGCGAGCAGGGGGCGGCGACGGCCACCGCGGCGTACTTCCGGTCCCTGGGAGGCACGTTCGGCGTGGCTCTCTCGGGCGCCATCATGGCGTCACAGCTTGGGGGGCTCCATGCCGAGCGCTGGGCAAGCCTTGCGCGGGGCGGCCGGTCTCTGCTCGATCAGGGGCTGCAGGAGATCGCCCGGCTGCCTGAAGCGCAGCGCGCTGCCGTCATCGGGGCATATCGTCATGCGATCAGCACGACCTTCCTCGCGGGCGCGGTGGTCACGGCGCTCGCTTTCTGCCTCGTGCTCTTCCTGCCCGAGAGGCCGCTCCAGAGGGCCCGCCGCGCAGGAGGGGCGACGGTCAGCGGCGGATCATAGGACAGGATGCCGGCCTTCCATGCGGTCATCCTTCCGAGCCGCAGCCGGTTTCGACAAAACAGCCCTCTCCGGGACCGGAGAGGGCTTCGCTGTTTCTTCCTGCCGCGCGCAGAGCGATCGTTCAGACCGCGACCTTGACCACGATCTTCCGTACCAGGCTCGGACTGTCCGCCGCAAGACGGGGGGCGTGGGCGTCCTCGGGCCAGAGGACGGCAAGCTGTCCTGCCTTGAGACGGACCGCCGACCATTTCCCGTGCTCCATCCATCCGAAGCAGACGTCCTCATCCGCATTGTAGTCCCGCTCCGTGGTCATGTCGGACGCAGGCGCCCACCCGATCATCTCTTCGCCCGAGAGGATGTACTGTACATCGATATACTTCCGGTGGTACTCGAACTTGGGCGGGTCGGCGTCGGCCGTCCGGTATCGCTGGAGGATTGCAAAGACACGCTTGCCGTCGATAGGAACGTTGCCGTCGGGCAGCTCACCGAGGTCCGTTCGGCGCAGGAACGCGATCGCTTGCTGGAACGAAGGGTTCTCTGGAACCTGGTGCTCGACGCTGTCCATATCCGTGACGATCATCCTGTCCCTCCCGCCCGAAAGATGATGCTTCAGCAGTTCATCCTGTCCCCGCCGGTGCCGGGGTCTTCCTTGAACGTCCAGTAGGAATTGAGGAGGTAATTAACGAGCGTTGCAGGAACGACCCCGATGGCCTGGTGGACCTGGGGTGCAACGGAGGGGAAGAGCACGCTCAGGAGCACGAAGGTCCCGTAGCTCACCCCCAGCGCCAGGAGCGAGACAACGTTGAACTTGAGCCCTTTCAGGTGGAAAGCGTCCGTCGTGTCGCGGTGCGAGAAGGTCCAGGAGTTGTTCAGGAGGAAGTTCGTGATGATCGATATCTCGATGGCAAGGGGCGAGGCGACATACTTGTTCAGGCCGGCGTGCATGAGGAGGGTGAAGGCCCCGAGGTTCACGAGGAGCCCGGACGCGCCGACCGCTGCGAACTTGAGGAAGGTCCTGCTGTTCTCCAGGCGGATCCACCACGCGTTCATCATGAACTCGATGATGTCGGAAAGACGGAGTTTGGTCGTCCCCCGCGTGCGGTCGATGAACTCGACGGGGACCTCGCTGACCCGGGCGCGGTTCATGATCGCTTCGTGCAGCAATGCGACCTGGAAGGCATACCCCTGCACACGCAGGTCGCCCAAGTCGACCTTGCAAAGGATCGACGCCCGGATGGCCCGAAAGCCGGCGGTGCAGTCCCGTACCCGGTACAGGCCGGCCACGTAGCGGGCGAAGACGTTCCCCCATTTCGAGATCATCCGGCGGAGGAGACCCCAGTTCTGCGGGATGCTCCCACCCGGGATATAGCGGCTGCCGATGACGAAATCGGCTCCGCCGTCCAGGGCCTCGATGAGCCGGGGCACATCAGAGGGCTTGTGGGAGAAGTCAGCGTCCATTTCCATCACGGCGTCGGCATGCATCTCGTACAACGCATGCTTCATGCCCCGGATGTAGGCGGCGCCGAGACCCTGTTTGGTGCCGGTGAGAACGAAGATGTTCGGGTACTGCTGCTGTTCCTGCCGGACGGCGTCGGCGGTGCCGTCGGGGGAACTGTCGTCCACGACGAGGATCTGCATGTCGTGGCGGACCTTCCGGAACTGGTCCTGCAGCGCCCGGATCAGCGGCACGATGTTGTCGCGTTCGTTGTAGGTGGGAATGATGACGACGATCTTCAATTGGGCGTCCCATGGGATCCGCCGAAGCATCTTTCCGTCCGGACCCGCTCGAAAACTACTATATCCGACCGCCAAAAGCAAGCTCATAATCTCGTCCAGGGAAGGGAGGAGAGCGCCGGGGCCCCGCCGCGGGAGATCTCCCGGCCCGGCCGGACTGCGGACGGACAATAAAACACAATAGTCTTATACTAATTTGACTTATTGCGAAAAGACGCTATACTAGAATCAGAACGGAGGATTCAATGACACAGGATCGCATCGAGTCAAGCGAACATCCGGGCACGAGAGACCGGCTGCTGAGGCTGGTGCTCCGGGAGCCGCTCACGGTGGAACATATCGCCAGGGGTTTGGGCATCACGAAGAACGCGGTGCGGTCCCAGCTGGCTATCCTGCAGCGGGAGAGGATCATAGAGGTCAGGGGCGAGGTCAAGGGGAGCCGGCGGCCGGCCGCACTCTACGGAGTCCGCGCCGGCGCCGACCTGCCCTCCTCGAAGGCCGCCCCCGCGGTCCTGACCCATCTTGTGCGAGTCTTGGCGGACAGAGCAGCGCCGCGCGAATTCGCCGCCGTCATGCGGGACCTCGGCAGAAGTGTGGCGCAGTCGGTGCCCAGCCCCTCGGGAACCGCCCGCGAGCGGGTCGAGGGAGCCGCGGCCTTCCTGCGGTCCCTGGGCTCCCTGGCTGAGGTCAGCGAGGAGGGCGGCAGGGTCATGATCACGAGCGATGGCTGTCCCCTTGCCCAGGTCGTAACTGCGGAGCCCAGGACGTGCAAGGCCATGGAATCGCTCATCAATCAGCTGACCGGGCTGCCGGTGAAAGAGCGGTGCGATCATCGCGGCCACTCAAGCTGCAGATTCGAGATCAAACTGCCGGAGAATGGAAAAGTGGTCCCGGGACGTTCTCCGGGCAGAGGATAAGCGAAAGGCCTGACCGGGGAACGGCGCCCTTTGAAGAAGGGGCATCCGGGCAGGAAGGAAGGAAGAAGGCATACGGAGGAGTGAGGAGGTGTACCATGTTGAACGGAGCAATCGTACTGTTTGCGCTTGCCGCACTGGGCGGGCTCACGCTTGCCTATACGCGTATCGTGAAAAAGGACGTCAATCTGCCGATAGCAATCGTCCACGGCATTCTCGCTGCAACGGCGCTGGTCCTGCTGATCGTCGCTGTGACCAAAATGGGAGGCACGGGGCTGACTGCCGCGCTGGTCGTCTTCCTCATCGCTGCGATCGGCGGGTTCACGCTGTTGTCTTTCCATCTGCGGATGCGGCCGATGCCCGTGCCGCTGGTGCTGGTCCACGGCGCCGTGGCGGTCACGGCGTTCATCATTCTGCTGATCACCGTGCTCGGCTAATCCCTGCGACATGGCCTCCCCCGGCTTCCAGCCGGGGGAGGAATGCAGGAAAGTCGCGGGAGGGCGCGTTCTTCAAGGGAGCCACCGGCTCCTGCCGGTGGGGGCGCCACTGACGGAGCGCCATCCGGGTACGGGAAGGTGATGCGGCACGGGCCGCCGCCTTCGCGGAAGCGGGACCGGCCGTTCGTGCCGGGGGAGGATGCGCATCATGAAGAGCTCTCGTACAGACGTCCGGAACGGCGCACGTCCGCTGCTTTTCGCTTCGATCTACGGAGCCGCCGTCATCGTTCCTCCGGCGCTCTTTCTCCTTGCTGGTCGCGGAGGGCCGCCGGACGGCGCGATGGGGAGGCTCGGGAACGCCCTCGTCATCTTCTCATTCCCCATCCTGGCGCTGCAGCCGGTGCTCGCGGCGCGTCTTCGCGTCCTGGACCGGGCCTTCGGCCTTGACGGGGTCTATGTGTTCCACAAGACCATGGGTCTCATCGCGGCGTCCCTGCTCCTGTGCGCGGCCGTCACGCTTGCATCGGCCGGCAGCCCGTCGCTTCGATGGGCCTGGATCGTCACGACGGCTCTCATCGTGCTTCTCGCAGGGACCGCCCTTCTCCAGCGGCAGCTTCATCTGCCCTATGAGGCGTGGCGGCTTGTTCACAATGCGCTCGCCCTGGCGGTCCTGATCCGCGTGTTCGCCCATGCCGTCGTCGTGGCCATGAGGACGGGAAGTCCGGCGGCCGCTGTCTTGTTCATCATCCTCTTCCTGTCCGGGGCATCGGCCTACCTGGGTCACCGCGTCATCGGCCCGCTGCGCCGCCGGAAGAGGACATGGCGCATCGAGAGCGTGCAGCCGGAAACGCACAATGTATGGACTCTGACGTTCAGCCCGCCCGAGGGGGTCATGCCGCTCGATTACCTGCCGGGCCAGTTCCAGTTCCTGACCTTTGACGGGGGCAGAGGGGAGGAGCACCCCTTCACCATATCGTCAGGAGCGGCAAGCCCGCGTCCCCACACAGCGACGATCAAGGCGTCGGGGGATTTCACGCGGACGATCGGGAACCTTCGGCCGGGCGACAGCGTGGCCGTTCAGGGACCCTTCGGGAAGTTCTCCTATGCGCTCCATCCGGAGGAGCGTGACCTCGTCTTCATCGCGGGAGGAATCGGCATCACGCCGATCATGAGCATGCTCCGTCACATGAAGGAAACGGGGGCGGACCAGAACGCTGTTCTTTTCTACGGGAACGTGACGGAAAAGGACATCGTGTTCCGGAAAGAGCTGGACGAAATCGCAGCCGGAGGCTCGCCGCGGCTGACCGTGGTGCATGTGCTGGCAAAGGCCGGGGAGGATTGGAACGGGGAGCGGGGGTTCGTCAATGCCGACCTTATCAGGAAGTACGTACCCGGCGATCTTGCAGGCAAGGTCTACTACATCTGCGGACCGCCGCCCATGATGTCGGCTCTCATCGGTCAGCTGATGAACATGGGTGTGCCTTCCAGGAACATCCGGTTCGAAAGATTTGCGCTGTAGAAGGCGTTTGCTTGACCTCAGCGGCTCTCTTTCCCATCAGAATGCTGCCTCTTCCATCTCGTCACCTTTCTTGCGTGCCCAAGAAAGGTGACCAAAGAAGGGCACCCGACGAAAATTCTTTACGGCGTGCTCGGTCGTCCTCGGTACATTTCGGAAACTTGCCGAGAGGAATATCTTCATATATCTGTCCCTCTCCCTCCGGGAGCGGGACAGACGGCGTCAAACAGTCCAAAATGTTTAACCCTCGTCCTCGGTTGCCCGCCTGAATTTTCGTATGGGAAAAGGGGACAGGCAGTTGGGCGTGAGCAGAAAGACCTTCATCCCCTCGGCTTGGTCCTTTTCGTTGGCACGGCGTTCCAGGGGTCGTCGGGCCAGGGGTGGCGGGGATACCGGCCCTTGAGGTCCTTCTTCACCTCGGGATAGACCGCGTTCCAGAAGTTCCTCAGGTCCTGCGTGACCTGCACCGGTCTTCCGGCAGGGGAGAGGAGATGGAGAAGGACCTTGACCCTCCCGCCGGCGACCGACGGCGTGTCGGCAAGACCGAAGAGCTCCTGGAGCTTCACGGCAAGCACCGGGACTTCCCCAGATGCATAATCCAGCCTGATCCGGCTGCCGCTCGGCACCGTTATCGCCGAAGGGGCCCGTTCATCCAGCAGCCGCTGCTGTTCCCAGGTGAGCCGCGCCTTGAGCGCCGGGACGAGGTCCAGTCCTCTCAGTCCCCGCGCGCTCCTGATGCCTCCCAGCCAGGGGAGGAGCCAGTCTTCCGGTCTCTCAGAGAGCATGCTGTCGGAGAGATCAGGCCAGGCCTCTTCGGGATAGGCCAGTCTTATCATCGCCACCCGTTGTTGCAGCTGCCGTGCCTCCCTCGAGAAGGTAAGGATCCCGTGCGAGCTTCTGATCTTTCCGAGAACGATCGGCAGGACCTCTTCTTCCGAGGGGGCGAACTGACGCGTGGAGAGGAGAAGAGCACCGAGCCGCTCTTCCACCGCTGCCCTGACCCGCCCCTCCTGTTCGATCCATTCGATGAGATGGCTCGTTCTGATACTGCCCGCGCATTCTTCTCTCAATACGCTCAGCGGCAGGTCCGCCGCCACATGGACGTAGCCTTCCGACCCTTCGCCGGCATCGGCCTGCGCTGCGATGATGAAAGAGCTGTTCAGGAGGTGGCTGTCCCGCGAGATGCGCACGCCCCGCCCCTGCATGTGGACGAAACCGCCGCCCACGTCCTCACGGCGCTTGCAGACGCGGTCGGGATAGGCAGAGAGCAGGAGGCGGGCGACAAGATCGGCGTCGACGCCGCCGGTCCGGGACCCCGCTGAAGGCGCCTGCATGAGGCTAAGGAGCTGATGTGCGGTCCGCCGAACGCCACGGAGCGCAGCGGGGTCCGCTCCCACGCTCCCTCTGTCCCTTCGCAGCATCTCCACCCGCACGACGATGTCGGGTTCGCGGGGTACGGCGCGGTCGTCCCCGCTCTTCCGGAGGATGTCCCGCTCGGTCAGGAGCGCGGCGAGGTCGGCCCCAAGACCCGGGCAACCGAGGTCCCGCGCACGAACCAGCATGCGGGCTAGTCGCGGATGGAGCGGCAGTCGGACCATGTCCCTGCCTTCCGTCGTTGCCGAACCGTCGCCGTCAAGGGCTCCCAGATCCCGCAGGAGCGCGACGGCAGACCTCCAGGCGGAAGCAGGCGGCACATCGAGCCAGGACAGCCGCGACGGGTCCTTCACTCCCCAGACGGCAAGCTCCAGGGCGAGGGGCGCTAGGTCGGATACCGTGATCTCGGGCGGCGAGAAGGGCGCCAGCCCCCGCAGGGTGTCGCTGCTGTAGAGACGGTAGCACACGCCGGGACCGAGACGGCCGGCGCGCCCCTTGCGCTGCTCTGCCGACGCCCGGGAGAGCGGCACGGTCACGAGCCGGTTCATGCCGGTCACGGGGTCGTAGCGAAGCATTCGGGTGAGCCCGCTGTCGATCACGACGTGGACGCCTTCGATGGTCAGGCTCGTCTCGGCGATGTTCGTCGCCAGGACGACCTTGCGCCGGTCCCGGGACGGCAGGATGGCCCGCTCCTGCTCCTCGAAGGGAAGGTCTCCGTAGAGCGGGTGGAGCGACAGACGTTCTTCGTTCAGGTCGATCGATCCCTGAAGTTCACGTACCGCGGCTCGGATCTCGCCGGCTCCGGGAAGGAAGACGAGGATGTCGCCGTTTGTCTCCCGCAGCGCCGTCCCGACCGCGGAGACCGTGCTGACGGGGGACGGTCCCTGCCGCTCTCCAAGGAATCGTTCTTCAACGGGAAACGCCCTGCCGGATGATGAGATGACCGGCGCTCCTCCGAGGAGGGACGCTACGGGGCCGACGTCGAGCGTTGCGGACATGACCAGGATCTTGAGGTCGGTCCGCAGGCCCTTCTGTACGTCGAGACAGAGGGCAAGAGCAAGATCCGCCTGCATGGACCGTTCGTGGAACTCATCGAAGATGACGAGCGAAACTCCTTCCAGGCCGGGATCGGACTGAATGCGGCGGGCGAGCACGCCTTCGGTCACGACCTCGATGCGCGTTCGCGCGGACCTCTTTGTATCGAAGCGGATGGTGTAGCCCACCGTCCCGCCCGCCTCCTCGCCGAGCGTCCTCGCCATCCACCGCGCCGCAGAGACGGCGGCGATCCTGCGGGGCTCGAGCATCACGATCCTGCCCCCGGAGACCGTATCGAGGACCGCGAGGGGGACGCGGGTGGTCTTGCCTGCGCCGGGCGGCGCCTGCAGCACGACTGAAGGATGGGCAGCAATGGCCTGCTTCAATGCAGGGAGGGAGGCGTCTATGGGGAAGGAACCTTCGGGGAGCATGTCGTGGGGAAATCGGGCCGGGACAGGGCTACATTACTGGGGACCGACGGAGACGCCGACCGAGGCCTCGTCGATCCTGAGCATGACCAGCTCACCGATCTTTTCGGTGGAGATAAGGTACCGGATGGGCTTCGTTTCTGCGAACATGGCGATATCCGCATAGGCAGGAACGCGGACGAGTGGCCTGCCCGTCGTGTAGGTGTCGACCACGGACCTCCTGACGGTGCAGGTCTTGCAGTGGACGGTCTTGCCGCAACCGCCGGGTTCCCGCGCATGGACGCACTCGATGGCGTCCCCGATATAGTGGTTCTCGACCGCGGCGGGATCCTTCCGCAGGAGCTCCAGAGCCTGCCGGTTCGCGGTCCTGACCCGGGCGTCGTCATCCAAGAGAAGAATAGGAACGCCCAAGCCGTCGAGGAAGGCCTGCAGCGGTTTTCGTGCGCTTGCGAGGAGGTCCTTGAGGCAGGAGGAACAGATGCCGTCCGCGACCAGCCCGCCCGTGCGTGCGGGCTCCAGGGCAGTACCGCATAGGGAGCATACCGTCTTCATCGTGGTCTTTCCGTGCCCGGGCGGGTACCCTGCGGGTTCGTCTACAGCCTGACCGGCACGCCGCGTTCCCGGAGGTACTCCTTCGTCTGGCGGATCGTATATTCCCTGAAGTGGAAGATCGAGGCGGCGAGCGCCGCGTCGGCCCTGGCCTTCACGAAGCCGTCGTAGATGTGCTCAAGGTTCCCCACGCCGCCCGAGGCGATGACCGGAATGGTTACAGCATCGGCAACCGAGCGGGTCAGCTCAAGATCGTAGCCGGTCTTTTGTCCGTCCTGGTCCATGCTGGTGAGCAGCATCTCGCCCGCGCCGTACTCCTCCATCTTCCGGGCCCACTTCACCGCATCGATGCCCATGGGCTTCCGTCCGCCGTGCGTGTAGACCTCCCACATTGCGGACTGCGGGTTGTGGATTGCGGATTGCGACAGGAAGAGATCCGCATATTTCGGGTCGTCGGCCCACGGGAGCG